>NZ_JBHVUQ010000008.1:73192-89859 GCF_042884105.1 Streptomyces sp. NPDC058157 | reverse complement strand
GTCCGAGCCACCCGTGAGGCACTGCCCGGCCAGCCTCAGCCGTCCGCCGCCGCCCAGGCTCCAGCGCTGGTCCGCCCCGGCGGTGCAGGTGTCCAGGACGACCGCGCCGACCCCGCCGGTGCTCGCCCCGTCGGCGCACTTCGCCCCGAGGCCGTTGATCTGCCCGGTGGGCACGGGCGCCGCGCAGCCGCGCGGGGTGAGCCGCCACACCGCCGTGTCGTGCGCGGCGACCCGCCCGGTCAGCGCGTCGCCCGCCGCCGCGCGCCCGCCGGTCCACAGGTCCAGGGCGTCCACCGCGCAGGGGGCCGGCAGCCCGACGTCGGCCAGCGGTACGGAGACGTCCCGGTCGGTGCCCGAGCGGTTGAGGACGGCCACGGCCCGGTCCCCGTTCGCCAGTGGCCGTACCAGCACCTCGAAGGTCGGGTTGGACGAGACGACCGCGCCCTGCCGCCCCAGCGGATCCTGGTCCAGCCCGATCAGCCGGGTGTTGCCCAGGGCCGCGAGGCCGCCCGGGCCGAGGGCGGAGACGTCCGAGGACAGGATGAACGGGGCCGCCATCATCGCCCACAGCGCCACCTGGCTGCGGCTCTCCGCGTCGGTCAGCCCGGGGGCGCCGGCGATCAGGAAGTCGGGGTCGTTCCAGTTGCCGGGGGCGGCGTACCGGCCGAGCCAGCGGTTGTAGCCGTAGTTGCCCAGGACCGAACTCCAGCGGGAGGTCTGCGGAGCGGCGGGCCGGTAGACCTTGATGTCCTTGCCCTCGCGCCACAACTGGCCGGTCTCGCCGACCCAGTCGAGCACCTTGTGCCAGTCGGCGCCGCCCCACTCGCCCTGCTGGAAGTAGGCCGGGGCGGAGGCCGAGAGCACCATCGGCCGCCCGCTGTCGCGCAGCGCCCGCGCGACGGAGTTGTACGCGTCCCGGTAGGCCTGCTCCTTGGTCTTCCCCGGCGGCACCCACAGGTTGCAGCCGTCCATCTTCACGTAGTCCACCTCCCACGAGGCGAACAGCCGTGCGTCGCGGGCGTAGTGGTCCGCGCCGCCGCCCTCGGGGGCGCCGCTGCCGGGGTAGCGCTCGCAGGTGAGGGAGCCGGCGTCCTCGTAGATCCCGAACTTCAGCCCCTTGGCGTGCAGGTGCTCGCCCAGCCAGGCCATGCCGTGCGGGAACTTCACCGGGTCGGCGACCAGGTCGCCCGCCGCGTCACGCTCCTTCAGCATCCAGCAGTCGTCCACCGTGACGGTGTCGTAGCCCTTGGCGGCGAGGCCGCTGGAGACGAGGGCCTCGGCGTTGGCGACCACCTTCGCCTCGTCGATGTCGCACATGTAGTGCGCCCAGTTGTTCCAGCCCATGGGCGGGGTGAGGGCCAGCGGGGTGTCCGAGGTCGCGGTCGGCTCCGCCGTCGCCGGGGCGGGGCAGAGGCCGAGGGCGAGCAGGGCGGCCGCGGTCAGACAGGGGAGTGAGGCGCGCAGGCGAGGCGGCACGGGGTCTCCTTGGCGTGGTGCGTACCGACGGGGATCGTGCCCCAGTGCAGCGGTGTGATTACCCGCTGTCAACGCCGGTCGGTGGTTATGGGGCGATTGCCAGCAATATGGCCGCAGTCGGCGTCACACGGCAGTGTCGGGCCGGGGCGGATGCCCCTCCGGGGATACGTTGTATGTGACGGTGGCTGATACGGTGTATCTCATGCCAAGAAGATCAGCGGCCCTCGACCGGGCGACCCCCGGGGCCATCGCCGTCGCCGCACTGCGCCTCCTCGACGAGGAAGGGCCGGCCGCCCTGAGCTTCCGCGCCCTCGCCGACCGCCTGGAGGTCTCCCACGCCACCGTCCAGCGCCGCTGCACCGACCTGGCCGGCCTGCTGGACCTGTGCACCGAGCACCTCGCGGCCCGGCTCCCCGACATCCCGGCCGGCACCGACTGGGCCGAGGCCGCCGAGCAGCGGTTCGGCTCCCTCTACCGGCTCCTCACCGCCCACCCCGGACTGCTGGTCCTGCGCGGCGGACGCCCCTGGCTCGGCCGGCAGCTGCTGGCCCGCCTCGCGGAGCCCGCCCTCGCCGACAGCGTCGCCGCCGGGATGACCCGCGCCGAGGCCATCACCGTCTACCGCCGGATGTACCTGCTCACGCTGGGCTGCGCCGCCTTCGTCGACCACCGCGACCCCGCCGGGGCCACCGCCGCCTCCCGGGCCGCGCTCGCCGCGCTCGACCCGGCCGAGTTCCCCGTACTCGGCGGCGACCCGGCCGAGTTGCTGCCCGCGCTGACCGACCACGAGGTCTACTACGGCGCCCTGCGCCAGCTGATCGCCGCCGCCCGGCCCACCGCCTGACCCGCCCGTCCCGCTCCCCCGAGAGAGGCCGCCCGCCATGGAACAGCAGCTCGACCACGCCGCCGTCCGCGCCGCCGCCGCCCGTACGGCCGGGGCCGTCCGGCCCGTCGCCGTCGCACCCGCCGCCGAAGGCCTCTGGTACGCGCTGGAGTACCTCCAGCACACCGGCTCCTTCAAGGCGCGCGGCGCCCACAACTTCCTCGCCGCCCACCGCGAGGCCGGCAGCCTTCCCGCCGCCGGCGTCACCATCGCCTCCGGCGGCAACGCCGGCCTGGCCTGCGCCTGGGCGGCCCGCGCCCAGGGCGTCCCGGCCACCGTCTTCCTCCCCGCGACCGCCCCCCGCGTCAAGGTGGACCGGCTGCGCGGCTACGGGGCCGACGTCCACCTCGTCGGCGAGGGCTACGGCGAAGCCCTGGAGGCCTGCCACCGGTTCGCGGCGGACAGCGGCGCCCTCGCCAGCCACGCCTACGACCACCCGCTGATCGCGGCCGGCGCCGGCACCCTCGTCGACGAGATCCGGGCCGCGCTGCCCGCCGTGGACACCGTGGTCGTCGCGGTCGGCGGGGGCGGCCTGTTCGCCGGCGTCGCCACCGCCGCGCGGGCCCACGGCATCCGCGTGGTCGCGGCCGAACCCGAGAACTGCCGGGCCCTGAACGCCGCCCTGGAGGCGGGACGCCCCGTGGACGTCCCCGTCGACTCCGTGGCCGCCGACTCCCTCGGCGCCCCCCGGGTCTCCGCCGACGCCCTGGCCGCGGTCCAGCGGGACAACGCCGTCTCCGTCCTCGTCCCGGACGAGGCCATCACCGCCGCCCGGCGCGCCCTCTGGGAGGAGCACCGGATCGTGGTCGAGACCGGCGCTGCGGCCGCCCTGGCAGCCGTGCGCACCGCGCCGCGGCCCCTGGGCGAGCGGGTCGCCGTCGTCCTGTGCGGGGCCAACACCGACCCCGGGGACCTGTGACGGCGACGACGAACGTCGCGGCGGCCCGCGACTTTCGAGGACGGCGCCCCCGCCCCCGCCCCTGCGAGGCTCCACGGCACCGGCAGGAACCACGAGGGCACGGAGGAAACGGATCATGGCTCAGCGCAAGGGTTGTCTCATCGGCTGCGGGGTGGCGCTGGTCCTGGGCGTCGGCCTCCTGATCGCCCTCTTCTTCGGCATCGGGAAGATGGTGGACGTGGCCGAGGACACCCTCGTCGACCCGAAGGTCTACGAGTCGGTGCGCGTCGGCGACTCCGAGTCCTCCGTCCGTGCCAAGCTGCCCTCGGGCGAGAGCTTCGTCAAGGGCGCCCTCAAGGAGGGCGGCCCCGCCGAGCCCGCGGGCAGCGTGTGCGCCTGGTACGTGTCCAGCGACGGCAAGGCCGACGAGGACGTGCTGCGCTTCTGCTTCAAGGACGGCAAGCTCGCCGAGAAGGTCGCCTACCGCATGAAGTAGCGCCGGGGTGCGAGAACGGCGCCGCGTGGAGCGGGGCGGGTCGCGCCGTATTGCGATAAACCGCATTAGTGACCGCCGGGCGCATTCGTGTCCCGGCTCCGGGCCGCACCGGCGATAAGGAGTCAAAGACGGCCCGGGAATGGACTCCTGCGCCCGGGCAGCGCAGCGGGAGAAAAGGCCCCTACTAAAGCGCATCAGTCGAGGTCAAGTGGTACGGCGAAGCCCCTGCTCGGGGAGTCTTTCGGGACCTCCGGACACGCATTCCCCCGGCCATCGGGATTTCCGGCCGCATTGACGCGCCCCGCGCTTGCGTACAGCCTGGGGCACCGCCCTCCGGCGCCGGAGCCGGAACTCCCACGAAGGCGGCGACGATGACCCGTTCACCCCTGCCCCGCACGGCCGTCGCCACCGCGGTGGCCGCCGGGTTGCTCACCCTCTCCGCCTGCGGTCTCGGCGGCGCCGGACACCCGGCGGGCGAGGCGCGCAAGACCGGCACGGTGGCCGGGGAGATCACCTTCCGGACCCTCCAGCTGAAGCCCGTCTACACCGCCTACGTCCAGGGCGTCATCGACTCCTTCGAGCGCAAGTACCCCGACGCCAAGGTGAAGTGGGAGGACGTCCCCGGCGACGGCTACAACGAGAAGCTCGTCGCCGACGCCCAGGCCGGGGCCCTCCCCGACGTGGTCAACCTCTCCACGGACTCCTTCCAGCTCCTCGCCGACCGCGGCATGCTCGCCGACGTGGCCGCGCTCGACGGCGGGGTGGCCGAGGAGTACGTCCCGGGCGCCTGGGAGCAGTTCAAGCTCCCCGGCAAGGGCAAGGGGGTGTACGCGTACCCCTGGTACGTCACCCCCGAGATCCTCACCTACAACGAGGACCTGTTCACCAGATCCGGACTCGACCCCGCCAAGCCGCCCACCACCGTCGAGCAGTTCTTCGACTACGCCGAGCAGATCGCCGCCCGCTCCGGCGGCCGGTACGCGGCCTTCATGGCCGACCCCAAGGGCCGGCTGCCCGGCGACTGGCAGAAGACGGGCGTACCCCTCCTGAACCAGGCCGGGGACCGCTTCACCTTCGACACCGACAAGGCCGTGGCCTGGGCCGACCGGATGAAGGACCTGTACGCCAAGGGCGCCATGCCCAAGGAGTCCCTCCTGAAGGCCGACGACATCAACCAGCTCTACGGCAGCGGCCGGCTCGTCTTCGGCCCCGGCTCGCCCGGGTTCGTCAAGGACATCAAGGCCAACGCCCCCCAGGTCTACGCCCAGACCCGGGTCGCGGGCGCGGTCACCGGCACCCTCGGCCACATCGGCATCTACGCCCAGTCCCTCGGCATCCGCAAGGACACCGCACACCCGGACGCGGCGGCCGAGTTCGCCAAGTGGGTGACCAACGGCCCCAACCAGGTCGAGTTCTCCCGGCGGGCCACCATCTACCCCTCGAACGCCCTGGGCCTGGCCGACCCGCGCTTCGCCGACCGCGGCGACGGCAAGGACGCCGAGACGCTGGCCCGCGCGATCGGCGCCGAACAGCTGAAGACCGCCGCGCTCGACGCCAACACCCCCGTCCAGTGGACCAGTCAGGTCGGTGACGCGGTGGCGCGCGAGATGCAGAAGGCCATCAAGGGGGAGGAGGACTCCAGGACGGCCGTGCGCAAGGCCGAGGAGGAGGCCAACCGGCTGCTGGCGGCGGCGGGCCGCAGGTGACCGCGCCGGAGGGCGGGGGAGGGCTGCCGCACCGCAGGTGGTGGAGCCCGTACCTGTTCCTCGCACCCGGGCTCGCCGCCGTGGTGCTGTTCGGCCTCTGGCCGTTCGTCAACACCGTCGTGCTGTCCTTCACCGACGCCCGGGTGCTGGAGGGCGGGGGGTTCGTCGGCCTCGCCAACTACCGGCGTGCCCTGGCCGACCCCGACTTCTGGACGGCGGCCGCCAACAGCGTGCTGTACCTGCTGGTCGTCGTGCCCGCTCTGGTGCTGCTGCCGCTGGGGCTGGCCGTCCTGGTCCGCCGGGAGGTCCCCGGCATCGGCCTCTTTCGGTCCGCCTTCTACACCCCGGTGATCGCCTCCGCCGTGGTCGTCGGCCTGGTCTGGCAGTGGCTGCTGCGCAGCGACGGCGCGGTCAACGCGGTCCTGGTCCGGCTGCGGGTGGTCGCGGAGCCCGTGCCGTTCCTGACGGACAGCACGCTGCTGCTCGTCTCCGCGATGATCGTCACGGTCTGGAAGGGCCTGGGCTACTACATGGTCTTCTACCTGGCCGCCCTCGGGAACGTGCCGGGAGCGCTGTACGAGGCCGCCGCGCTCGACGGGGCGGGCGCGCTGCGCCGGTTCGCGAGCATCACCGTCCCCTCCGTCAAGCCGATGATGCTGCTGGTCGGGACGTTGTCGGCGATCTCCGCCCTGCGGGTGTTCACCGAGATCTACATCCTGGGCGGGGAGAGTGGCGGGCCCGGCGGCGGCGCCCGCACCCTGCCGTTCCTGATCCGGCAGGTCGGACTCGGCTTCGCCGGCGAGACGGGCTACGCCTCCGCCGTGTCCCTGCTGCTGTTCCTGCTGACCCTGGCCTTCAGCCTGCTGGGGCGCCGGCTGTCGAAGGGGGACGAGGCGTGAGCGCGCCGGGAGCCGCCGCACCGCGCGGGGCCGGCGGACGGCGCGGAGCCGCCGCACCGGGCGGGGGCACGGGCAGGCGCCGGGCCGGTCTCGCGGCCCGCTACCTGACGCTCTGCCTCGCCCTGGTGGTGACCACCGGCCCCCTGGTCTGGCAGTTCCTGACCTCCCTGCGCGGGCGCGGCGAGAACGTCTACGAGGGGGTGCTGCCGGCCCGCCCCACCCTCGGCAACTACGTCCGGGTCGCCGAGTCCTTCCCGCTGCTCCCCTACACGGCCAACACCCTCGTCGTCGCGGCCCTCGCCGTCACCTCCAACCTGGTCTTCGCCGCGATGGGCGGCTACGCCCTGTCCCGGGAGGGCTGGAAGGGCCGCCGGGCCGTCTTCACCGTGCTGACGGCCACGCTGATGTTCCCCTTCGAGTCCGTGATGATCTCGATGTTCCTCACCGTCCGCGGGATGGGCCTGGTCGACACCCTCGTCGGCGTGTGGCTGCCCGGCGCGGTCTCCGTCCTCAACATCATGATCATGCGGGCGGCGTTCCTCGCCGTCCCCCGGGAGCTGGAGGAGGCCGCGGTGCTCGACGGGGCGAACGAGTGGACCCGCTTCACCCGCGTCTTCGTCCCCTCGGCCCGCGGTGCCCTGGCCGTGGTGTGCATCACCAGCTTCATGGGGGCCTGGGACGACTTCCTGTGGCCCCTGATCGTCCTGACCGACAGCGACCACTACACCCTCCAGCTCGGCCTGAAGAGTCTGGCCGGCGCCACCACCGTCAACGACCAGCGGCTGATCGCCGCCGGGGCGATGGCGGCCCTGCTGCCGATGCTGCTGATCTTCCTCGCCCTCCAGCGGTTCTTCTTCCGCGGCGTGGGCGAGGGAGCCGTCAAGGTCTGACCCGCCCCGACCCCGTCGCCCCCCGCACCGACCCTCCCTTGGAGCCGCCGTCATGCACGACGACCGCAGCATCACCGAGCAACGCCTCCGCCGGGTCCTGGGCGAACGCGTCAGGCCCGCCGTCCGCTCCCGCTCCGTCCCGCTCACCGTCGAACGCTGGGACGCCCCCGGGGAGCCCGTCCCCGTCGCCGAGGCCCTGGCCGCCCCCTACGCGCCCTGCGCCGCCGGAGACCCGTGGGGCCCGGCCTGGGGCACCACCTGGTTCCGGGTGACCGGCACCGTCCCCGCCGACTGGGCGGGCCGCGCCGTCGAGGCCGTCCTCGACCTCGGCTTCGACCGGATGATGCCCGGGTTCCAGTGCGAGGGCCTGGTCCACCGGGCCGACGGCTCCGAGGTCAAGGGCCTCAACCCGTACAACGACTGGGTGCGCGTCGCCGACCGCGCGGCCGGCGGCGAGCGGGTCGAGTGGTACGTCGAGGCCGCCGCCAACCCCGTCCTCGTCGAGCACCGCCCCACCACCGAGGGCGACCGGCTGACCAGCGGCGACCGGCCCCTGTACCGGCTGGCCCGGATGGACCTGGCCGTCTTCGAGGCCGAGGTCTGGGAACTCGTGCAGGACCTCGACGTCCTCGAAGGGCTGATGGGCCAGCTCGCGCAGGACGACGCCCGCCGCCACACGGTGCTGCGCGCCGTCGCCTCCGCCCTCGACGCGATCGACCTCGACGACGTCCCCGGCACGGCCGCCGCCGCCCGCGCCCGCCTCGCCGGGGTGCTCGCCGCCCCCGCCCACGCCTCCGCCCACCGGATCAGCGCCGTCGGGCACGCCCACATCGACTCGGCCTGGCTGTGGCCGCTGCGCGAGACGGTCCGCAAGGTGTCCCGGACCGCCTCCAACGTGGTCGCCCTGATGGACGAGCACCCCGAGTTCGTCTTCGCCATGTCCCAGGCCCAGCAGCTCGACTGGATCAAGACCCACCGGCCCGAGCTGTTCGAACGGGTCAAGAAGAAGATCGCGGACGGGCAGTTTGTCCCCGTCGGCGGCATGTGGGTGGAGTCGGACACCAACATGGTCGGCGGCGAGGCCATGGTCCGCCAGTTCCTCTACGGCAAGAAGTTCTTCCTGGAGGAGTTCGGCATCGACACCAAGGGCGTCTGGCTGCCCGACTCCTTCGGCTACACCGCCGCGCTCCCGCAGATCGTCCGGCTGGCCGGCAACCAGTGGTTCCTCACCCAGAAGATCTGCTGGTCCCAGACCAACCGCTTCCCGCACCACACCTTCTGGTGGGAGGGCATCGACGGCTCCCGCGTCTTCACCCACTTCCCGCCCGTCGACACCTACAACAGCGACCTCGGCGGCGCCCAGCTCGCGCACGCCGCCCGCAACTACCGTGAGAAGGGCCGCGGTACGCGCTCCCTGGTGCCCTTCGGCTGGGGCGACGGCGGTGGCGGCCCCACCCGCGAGCACCTGGCCCGGGCCCGCCGCCTGAGGGACCTCGAAGGCTCCCCGCGCGTGGAGATCGAGCGCCCGGACGCCTTCTTCGACCAGGCCCGCGCCGAGTACGCGGACGCCCCCGTCTGGGCCGGCGAGCTGTACCTGGAACTGCACCGCGGCACCTACACCTCCCAGGCCGGGACCAAGCAGGGCAACCGCCGCGCCGAGTCCCTGCTGCGGGAGGCCGAGCTGTGGACGGCGACGGCCGCCGTGCGCGTGCCCGGCTTCGCCTACCCGTACGAGGACCTGGAACGGCTCTGGAAGACCGTCCTGCTCCACCAGTTCCACGACATCCTCCCCGGCTCCTCCATCGCCTGGGTGCACCGCGAGGCCCGCGAGACCTACGCCCGGGTGGCACGGGAGCTGGGCGCCCTCACCCTGGCCGCGCAGACCGCCCTGGCCGGCGAGGGGACGCGCGAGCTCGTCTTCAACTGCGCCCCGCACACCCGCCGCGGCGTCCCGGCCGGCGGCGCGGACCTCCCCGAGCCCGCCGCGCAGCCCGTCACCGTGGAGGAGCGGCACGGCGGCGGACACGTCCTGGCCAACGGGCGGCTGCTGGTGGAGGTCGACGGCCGAGGCCTGATCGTCTCCGCGTACGACCTGGAACGCGGCCGGGAGGCCCTCGCCCCGGGCGCCGCCGCCAACCTGCTCCAGATCCACCCGGACTTCCCGAACATGTGGGACGCCTGGGACGTCGAGGCCTTCTACCGCAACCGGGTCACCGACCTCGACGGCCTCGACGCCCTGGAGGTCACCGCGCACGGCCCCGACGCCTGCACCGTCACCGCCACCCGCTCCTTCGGCTCCTCCACCGTCACCCAGACGATCACCCTGCGCGCCGGGGCCAAGACCGTGGACCTGGCCGCCGAGGTGGACTGGCACGAGACGGAGAAGTTCCTCAAGGCCGCCTTCCCCCTGGACGTCAAGGCCGAACGGACCTCCTCCGAGACCCAGTTCGGCCACGTCCAGCGCGCCACGCACACCAACACCTCATGGGAGGCGGCCCGGTTCGAGATCTGCGCCCACCGCTGGATCCACGCGCAGGAGCCCGGCTGGGGCACGGCCCTGCTCAACGACTCCACCTACGGCCACGACGTCACCCGCGACGTCCGCCCCGACGGCGGCCAGACCACCACCGTCCGGCTCTCCCTGCTGCGCGCGCCGCGCTACCCCGACCCCGAGACCGACCAGGGCCGCCACACCCTGCGCTTCGCCCTCGCCCCGGGGGCGGACATCGGGGACGCGGTCCGCGAAGGCCACGCACTCAACCTGCCCGAGCGGGTCCTGCGGGGCGCGGGCCCGGTCGCGCCGCTGCTGTCCGTCGACGAGGACGCGGTGGTGGTGGAGGCGGTCAAGCTGGCCGAGGACCGCAGCGGCGACGTGATCGTCCGGCTCTACGAATCCCGGGGCGGCCGCGCCCGGGCCCTCCTCACCCCCGGCTTCCCCGTCGCCGGGGCCACCGAGACCGACCTCCTGGAGCGCCCCCTGCCCCCCACGGCCGCCGGCGCCCCCACCCCGTCGGGCGCGGTCCCGCTGAACCTGCGCCCGTTCCAGATCGTCACCCTCCGCCTGCGCCGCGCCTGACGCGCCGCGGCGCGGCCCGGGCCGCCGCCCCTCCGGCACCCGCCGGAGGGGCGGCGGGGCCGTGAGAGTCGCCACAGCTGTTTTGCACCTAGTTGCAAAACCGTCTCCCGCTCCCTTACAACAGGGTCAGGACACCGCGCGAGGAGACACGCACCCATGAGCCCGTACCCGCACCTGCTGAGCCCCCTGGACCTCGGCTTCACCACCCTGCCGAACCGCGTGATCATGGGCTCGATGCACACCGGCCTGGAGGAGCACCAGGGCGGCTTCGAGCGCCTCGCCGCCTTCTACGCCGAGCGCGCCAAGGGCGGCGCCGGCCTGATCGTCACCGGCGGCATCGCCCCCAACGACGCCGGACGCCCCTTCGAGGGCGGTTCCCGCCTCACCACCGAGGAAGAGGCCGCCGAGCACCGGGTGATCACCGACGCGGTGCACGCCGAGGGCGGGAAGATCGCCATGCAGATCCTCCACTTCGGCCGCTACGCCTACCACAAGGACCTCGTCGCCCCCAGCGCGATCCAGGCCCCCATCAGCCCCTTCGTCCCGAACGAGCTCACCGCCGAGGAGGTCGAGCAGACGGTCGAGGACTTCGTCCGCGCCGCCCGCCTCGCCCAGCTGGCCGGCTACGACGGCGTCGAGATCATGGGCTCCGAGGGCTACCTGGTCAACGAGTTCATCGCCGCCGCCACCAACAAGCGCACCGACGCCTGGGGCGGCAGCTACGAGAACCGCGTGCGCTTCCCGCTGGAGATCGTCCGCCGCACCCGCGCCGCCGTCGGCGAGGACTTCATCCTGATCTACCGCCTGTCCATGCTGGACCTGGTCCCCGGCGGCTCCACCCTCGACGAGGTCGTCCACCTCGCCAAGGAGATCGAGGCCGCGGGCGCGACCATCATCAACACCGGCATCGGCTGGCACGAGGCCCGCATCCCCACCATCGCCACCTCCGTCCCGCGCGGCGCCTACACCTGGGTCACGCGCAAGCTGATGGGCGCGGTCTCCGTCCCCCTCGTCACCAGCAACCGCATCAACACCCCCGAGAAGGCCGAGGAGATCCTCGCCGACGGCCGCGCCGACCTGGTCTCCCTCGCCCGCCCCTTCCTCGCGGACGCCGAGTTCGTCGCCAAGTCCGCCGCCGGCCGCTCCGAGACCATCAACACCTGCATCGGCTGCAACCAGGCCTGCCTCGACCACACCTTCAGCGGCAAGATCACCAGCTGCCTGGTCAACCCGCGCGCCTGCCACGAGACCGAGCTCGTCCTCTCCCCGACCCGGACGAAGAAGACCGTCGCCGTCGTCGGCGCCGGCCCCGCCGGACTCGCCTGCGCCGTCTCCGCCGCCGAACGCGGCCACGCCGTCACCCTCTTCGAGGCCTCCGGCCACATCGGCGGCCAGCTCGACATCGCCCGCCGGATCCCCGGCAAGGAGGAGTTCGAGGAGACCATCCGCTACTTCGGCAACCGCGTCGAGGCCCTCGGCATCGACCTGCGCCTGGACACCCGCGCCGACGTGGAGACCCTGCGCGGCTACGACGAGGTCGTCGTCGCCACCGGCGTCACCCCCCGCACCCCCGCCATCGAGGGCGTGGACCGGGAGAACGTCGTCAGCTACCTCGACGTCCTGCGCGACGGCGCCCCCGTCGGCGAGAACGTGGCCGTCGTCGGCGCCGGCGGCATCGGCTTCGACGTCGCCGAGTTCCTCACCGACAGCGGCGAGGGCGCCTCCCAGGACCCCGCCGTCTACTTCCGCCACTGGGGCGTCGACACGGCGTACGCCGGCCCCGGCGGCCTCACCGCCCCCGAGCGCCCCGCCACCCCGCGCCGGGTTACCCTGCTCCAGCGCAAGACCACCAAGGTCGGCGCCGGCCTCGGCACCACCACCGGCTGGATCCACCGCGCCGAACTCAAGCACCGCGGGGTCGTCTCCGTCGCCGGCGCCACCTACGAGCGGATCGACGACGAGGGCCTGCACATCACCGTCGGCGGCGAAGCCCACCTGGTCCCCGCCGACACGGTCGTCCTGTGCACCGGCCAGGAGCCGCGCCGCGACCTGTACGAGGCGCTGCGCGCCGAGGGCGTCGAGGCGCACCTGATCGGCGGCGCCGACGTGGCCGCCGAACTCGACGCCAAGCGGGCCATCCGCCAGGGCACCGAGCTGGCCGCCGGCCTCTGATCCCCGCGGGGGAAACGCAGTTGTGGCGGCCCGGCCGGGCCGCCACAATCTCCCGGGTGACGCTGACACCCGCAGAAGCAGACAAGATCCTCGCCGACAACTTCGCCCCCTGGGTGCTCGCCCTCGGCCTCACCGTCGAGGAGACCGGGGAGCGGCACGCCGTCCTGCGGCTGCCCTGGTCCGACTCCCTGGCCCGTGACGGCGGCGGCCTGTCCGGGCAGGCCCTGATGGCCGCCGCCGACACCGCCACCGTCATCGCGGTCTCCGCCGCGCGCGGGGCGTACGGGCCCATGACCACCGTGCAGCAGTCGACCAGCTTCCAGCGGCCGGTCGTCGCCGCGGACGTGCTGATCACCGTCCGGGTCACCAAGCTCGGCAAGCGGATGGCCTTCGCCGACGCCGTCATGACCCCCGAAGGCGCCCAGGACCCGGCCGCCACGGCCTCCACCGTGTACGCCCTGCTGGGCTGAGCGGGGTGCCGGCACCCGCATCGCTCCGGCTGGGCCGCGACTTCACCGTCTTCTGGCTCGGCCAGGCCCTGTCCGTCATCGGCGGCTCGCTGTCCCTGGTGGCGCTGCCCCTGCTGGTGCTCGACGCCACCGGGTCACTCGTCCAGATGGGACTGATCACCGTCGTCTCCGGTGTGACCGGGATCCTCACCGGGCTGTTCGCGGGCCATGTGGTCGACCGCTCCGACCGCCGCCGCCTGATGGTCGCCTGCGATCTGGCGCGGGCCGTGCTGCTCGGCGCCGTGCCCCTGGTCTGGCTGACGGCCGGGCCGCTGATGTGGCCGCTGTACGTGCTGACCGTGCTGGTCACCGCCCTGAAGACGGTGTTCGACGTGGCGTACGTGACCGCCGTGCCGCACCTGGTGGGAACCGGGGAGCTCACCGCCGCCAACTCCCGGCTGATGGGGACCTTCGCCCTCGGCACGCTGATCGGCCCGGTCGCCGCCGGGCTGATCACCGGCGGGCCGGGCGGTGAATGGGCCCTCGGGATCGACGGGGCCACCTTCCTGATCTCGGCGGTGAGCCTGCGCTGGGTGACCTTCGGGCGCGTCGCGCCGCCCGCGGACGAGACCGCCGCCCCGGCACCGGCCGCCCCGGCCGGAGGGCTGCGCGAGGTCTTCACCGCAGGCTTCCGCTTCCTGTGGGGGCACGCGCTGCTGCGCCCGCTGACCGTCCTGCTCACCCTGCTGACCTTCGTCACCATGGGCGCCACCGACCTGCTGGTCTACCGGGTCGGCGAGGAGCTCGGGCGGGGCGCTGCCACCGTCGGCTACGTGATGGCCGTGAGCGGGCTCGGCGTCATCGGCGCCGCCCTCGCGGCCGGACGGCTGCGGCGGGTCCTCGGGTTCGGCTGGTGCTGGCTGGGCTCCACCGGGCTGATCGCGCTGTCGGTCGCGGGCGTCGGCCTCAGCCGCAGCGTGCCCGTGATCGCCCTGCTGGCCGCGGTGTTCATGTTCGGCTCCACCCTCGGCGGGATCAGCTCGATGACCCTGCGCCAGGAGGTCACCCCGGACGAGCTGCTCGGCCGGGTCACCTCCGCGTTCTGGACGGTGCACAACGCCGCGGGCCCCGTGGGCGCCGCCGTCCTGACCGTACTGGGCGCCCGGTACGGGGTTCCGGCGGCCAGTGTGGCGGGCGGCGCGCTCTGCCTGCTGATCGTCGCGGCGGGACTGGCGACCCCGCTGCGGGGCGCCCGCCGCGGGCCCGCGGTGAAGGGGGCCGCCGACCGTGCGCGGACCCCGGGCGGACGCCGCAGCGGCCGGGCCGGGGAGCCGACGCCGGGGGCGTGAGGGGCGCCCCCGGCGGCGGGGCTCAGAACCGCTGCGGTCCGGCCGGGAAGGGCAGCGGCTTCGGGGCCGCCGCGGCCCCGCGCCGCTCGGCCGGGGCCGGGGCGGTGGTGCAGGTCACGTCACGTGCGGGCAGCCGGCCGGTGCTCAGATAGGAGTCGACCGTCGCGTTCACGCAGGAGCCGGGGTCGGACAGGTACACCGTGTGCCCCTCACCGCCCAGGGCCGTGACCATCCGCGAACCCCGCAGGGCGGCGTGCATCCCCTGCCCGGTGACCAGCGGGGTCTGCGAGTCCCACTCGTTCTGCACGAGCAGCACGTCCGCCGGGATCCGCATCGCGGTGGCAGCCTCGGCCGGCCGCTGCCAGAACGCGCACGGCTTGATGTTCGAGGCCATGTCCCCGTACAGCGGGTAGCGGGCCTTGTCCCGCTCCGCCTCCCGCCGGTACTGCTCCGGGTCGCGCGGCCAGGAGTCGGTGTCCCCGCACATCACCGAGAAGGCCACGGCCATGCCGTTGTCCGGGGCGGGCCCGGCCGGCGCGCTCCGCGGCCTCTCGCGCAGCTCCTCCGGCAGGGCCGCGCCCGCGGGCGGCGGGGTGCCGTCGGCCGCCGCCTTGAGGGCGGCCACGAACGGGGCCGCCTTGGCCGGGGAGAAGAACAGGGGCCGGGCCCTGCGGACGTCGTCCCCGGTGAGCTTCTGTCCGTCGAGCTCGATCGGGTCGCGGTCCGCCCGTGCCACCAGGCCCCAGAAGGTGGCCGACACCGCCTCCGGCGTGGCCCCGAGGTGGTACTCGGCGTCGCGTTCCGCCGTCCACCGCGTCCAGCGCGCGAACGCCGGCTCGGCCTCCGTGGCCCACACCTGGATCATGCCGCGCCAGATCCGCTGCGGGTCGATCGAGCTGTCCAGGACGAAGCGGTCGGTCCGGGCCGGGAACAACTGGGTGTACACCGCGCCGAGGTAGGTGCCGTACGAGTAGCCCAGGTACGAGATCCTCCGCTCGCCCAGGGCCACGCGGATCGCGTCCATGTCACGGGCCGTGTTGCGGGTGGTGATGTACGGGAGCACGCCGCCGGACTTCTCCCGGCACTTGTCCGCGACCGTGCGCGCCCAGGCCACGTCCGCGGCGAAGGTCTCGGGCCGGTAGGCCCGCTGGAACTGCTGCTCCGCGTCGGTCAGTCCGCAGCTGACCGGGCTGCTCGCGCCGACCCCGCGCGGGTCGAAGCCGATGAGGTCGTACTTCTCGCGGACCTCCTTGGGCAGCGCCCCGTCCGCCACCAGGGGCAGGTCGAGCCCCGGCCCGCCCGGGCCGCCGGGGTTCATCAGCAGCACGCCGCGCCGCTTGGCGGGATCGGGGGCCTTCATCCGCGATATCGCGAGGTCGAGGGTGCGCCCCCGGGGCTGCCGGTAGTCGAGCGGCACCTTGAGGGTCGCGCACTCGTACGCGGCCGGCTGCGCGGCGTCGCACCGGTGCCAGGCGGGCTTGGGCGGGGCGTATTCCTGGGCGGCCGCCGGGTCGGCCGCTGCCTGAGTGGCCGTCAGGAGGGGCAGGGAGGTGGCCAGGAGACCGGCGGCGGCGAGCAGGGGTGCGAAGCGTTTCATCTGCGGCACGGAAGGCCGTTCCTTTCGGAGAGGGGCGGTCCCTGCCCACCTTGGAGTACCGGGCGGCGGGGCGAATCATCCCTCGTGACGGCTTCCGTCCTCCTCGCGAACGAGGTGATTTCGGACAACGAGCCACAGTCCCTTAGGGGTTGGACTCAGTGGCCGGTGTGCCTGGCCCCGTTCTCCACGCTTCCGCCGAAGCGCTCGCGCAGCCCCGCCAGGGCGTCCTCGGACGGGGCGGTGACCACCCAGCGGTCACCGACGAGATAGACGCCGCCGTAGGGTTCGGCCTCGGCCAGCCAGGAGCGCAGGCCCGCCGTGGCGGCGAAGGTGGTCATGCGGTAGGCGCCCTGCCCGGTCTCGCACGAGCCCTGGCGCAACTCCTCCGCCTGGGTCCCCAGTTCGGCGGTGCAGCCGAGGGCGGAGGCGAGCTGCTCGACCGTCGCGGAGGCGGAGGCGGAGGCGGAGGGCGGGGCGGGGGCGGCGTGGGCGGCGTGGGCCGCGAGCGCGGCATCCTGGCGGGCCGGCGCGGCGCCGCAGGCACCGGCCGCCAGCGCGGTGCACAGGACGGCGCCCAGCGCGTACGCGCGGCGGATCCGGCGCTTGTCGGACGGGGGCATGGCAACCTCACGGGCTGGTCGGGAAAGGGCCGTGGGGGCCGGCGGGGGAGGGGGGCGGGGGGCCCCGGGGGGGGGGGGGGGGGGTGTGTGTTTTAAACAAATGACGCTGCCGACGACTATATTTGTGTTTATCTCGGTGGTGGGGGGGTCAATTAA
>NZ_JBHVUQ010000008.1:0-73182 GCF_042884105.1 Streptomyces sp. NPDC058157 | reverse complement strand
GCCGGGCACCACGGGGTCGGGGGGTGGGGGAGGGGCGGGCTAGCCGGCGGCCTTCGCCTTCTTGCCCTTGTCGGTGACGGCGAACCAGAGGCCCTGCTTGCCCTGCCCGTTGGCGTCGCCCGGCTGCTTGTCACCGGTGAACGTGTAGACGGGCCAGCAGTCGATCGTCAGCTGCTCCGAACCGTCCGGCCGTTTCACCGATCCGACCAGTTCCGAAGGAATTCCGGAGACCTCCGTCTTGTCCACCGGTTTGGCGGGCTTCCACGTGTCGAGGCAGGCGTCGAGGCAGCCGAATTTCATCGGCCAGGCGCTGTCCTTGTCGAAACGGTAGAGGGTCCAGCCCTCCGCGTTCTGCAGAATTCCGCCCAGCTGTGCGTTCTGGCGAACCGAGAGCGAGACCTTCTTTCCACCCGCCGGGGGATTCGCTCCGGCGCCCATGTCCATCGCCATTCCGGAAGCCATTCCCGAGCCGGAGGCCATTCCCGAGCCCATCGCGGAGCCGGAGCCGGAGCCGGAGCCCGCCGCCTTGCCGGCGGCGGCCGGCTTCCCGTCGGGGCCCAGGGCGTGCCAGGTGCCGCCGACGCCCTCGCCGAGCGCGTCCCCGGCCTTGGTGTCCTTCGCGTAGCGGTACACCGGCCAGCCCCCGACCGTCAGCTGCTTCGTCCCGTCGGCCCGGGCGACCGAGCCCAGCACCGCGGCGTCCACACCCGCTCCGGCCTGCGCGTCGTCTGCCAGGACCACCGGCCAGGCCTGGGCGCAGTCGCCCTCGCAGTTGGACTTCGGGGGCTTGGCGGTGTCCTTGTCGAACCGGTAGAGGGTGAAGCCCTCGCCGTCGGTGACCGCGGAGCCCACGCCCGCCACCTCCTGCGCCTTCAGCTGTCCGGCCGGGCCGCTCTTGGGCCCCCCGCCCGCCGGGGCGTCAGCGGACCCGGACCCGGAGCCGTAGCCCGACCCGTAGAGGTCGAGCTGCTTGCTGTCGCCCACCGGCTTCACCGCGTCCTGCTTCGCGGCGGAATTCCCGCCGGAACCGCAGCCGGCCGTCAGCAGAAGTACCGCGACCGCCGCCGACCCGGCGAATATCTCACGGCGCATTGTCCTGGTCTTCACGATCTCTCCTCGAGGTTCTGGTTCGATCCCGTGGGCTCGCTGCCTTCGCCCATTGATACGGGGCCCGGACCGGTCGGAGCCGAATTCCCCGGGAATTTGTCAGATCGCGACAGGAATGAACTCGGGTACCCGCCGGGGCCGTGCGCGGCTCATTCCCGGAAGCGCAGCGCGAGCGCCGGACAGCGCCGCACCGCGCGCAGCGCCTTGGGCCGCAGCCGCGCCGGGACCGGCATGGAGGCCTGGGCCGGGTAGCCGTCCGCGTCCAGCCGTACGACGTCGGGCAGCACGTCCACGCACAGCCCGTGCCCCTTGCACAGCGTCCAGTCGACGACCAGCCGCTCCGCGCCCCCGGCCGCCTCCTCGGCCGGCGGCAGGGGCAGCGCCCCGGTCACCGGACGGCCGCAGCCGCTGCCGAGGGCGTGGTCGCGGAACTCCTCGGGGAACGAGGCGAGCGCCGAGGCGACGAAGTACGAGGTCCCGTCCGGATGGCTGCACGCACCCCGGCGCCGGACCCCCTTCAGCCGGGCCTCCACCGCCTCCAGCGCGGCCCGGCCCCCGCCCCGTACGGCGTCCTCCAGTACGTCGGCCAGTGCGGGCAGCCCCCGGACGCACGGCCCGCACTGGCCGGCCGACTCCTTGGCCATCCAGCGCGTCACCGCCGCCACCTCCCCGGCCGGGCAGGTCTCCTCCGGCAGCGGCAGCACCGCCCCGGCGCCCAGCACCGCGCCGAAGGCGGCCAGGGACTGCCGGGACAGGTCGGCGGAGCGGGCCGCCCCGGGGTCGAGCCAGCGGCCGTGGTAGCCGCCGACCAGCACCCCCTGGCCGACGCCGCTCCCGCACAGGTCCAGGACGTACGCGAGGGAGGTGCCGGACGGGGTCTCGACGACCGTCGACCCGGCGACGGTCAGCAGCACCGTCCCCGGTTCGGAGGGCAGGCCGACGGAGCGGTAGGCCGGGGCGCCGAGCCGGGCGGCCACGGCGAGCTGCGCGTAGGTCTCGGTGTTCGACAGCAGGGTCGGCATCCCGCCCAGGCCCCGCTCGCTGGTCCGCACCCGCTGCCCGGACGGCAGCGCCGGCCCGCCGTTCAGCCCGTTGACGAGGGCGGTGCCCTCGCCGGTGACGAACCGTTCGGGCAGCCGGGCCACGCGCACCCGCCTGCCGCCGGGGCCGCGTTCGTCGACGGCGTCGCGCACGGAACGCTCCACGTCCGCACGGGTGACGGCCACGACCACCTCCTCGGCGGACACGGCGGCGGCCGCGAGCAGGGCTCCGTCCAGCACCAGGTGCGGGGCGTGCAGCAGGAGGGCCGTGTCCTTGAGGCAACTCGGCTCGCCCTCACTGCCGTTGACCACGACGGCGGTGGCGGACTGCTTCTCCGCCGCCGACCGCATGACGGCCTGCAGCTTGCGGGCGAAGGGGAACCCCGCCCCGCCGCGGCCCCGCAGGCCGATGTCCGAGGCGAGGTCGGTCAGTTCGTCCGGGTGGAAGCGGGGGAGGGGGCCGTGCGCCGCCAGGTGGGCCTCGCGGTCGAGCCACCCGGTGCGGTCCAGCCCGGTCAGCAGCCGGGGCGCGCCCACGCAGCCGAGGCCCGGGCGCTCCGCCGGGCCGCTCACAGCCACCCCTCACGGCCGGCGCCCTGCCCGGAGCCCGCGCCGCCGCCCGGGCCCGCGGGGGCCGTGGCGGCGGCGTACGGACGGTCGCCCGGCCGCGGCGGGGGCGCGGCCGGGCGGGCCGCGGCGGAGGTGCCGCCCGCGGCGCGCTGCCCGGGCACCGAGGGCATCCCGGTGAGGGGGACGTCCTGGACGAACCCGGCCCGCTCGCGCACGGGTTGGGCGGCCGGTGCGGCGGGCGCGGGCTGCGGGGCGGCGGCCGGCCGTGCGGGCGCGCCGAGTCTCCTGGAGCGCAGGCGCAGCACGATGACCCCGGCGACCCCGGCCAGGCACAGGGCGTACGAGGCCGTCACCCAGGGGTCCGCGGCACGGCCGGCCTTCAGCCCGTGCACCAGGGACGCCCCCCATGCCGGGTAGGCGCCGATGTGCAGCGCCCGCCACCACACGGAGCGGTTCTTGACCGCGAACACACTACGCACGGCCCCGGAGACCGCGACGGAGACGAAGAGATATCCGGCCAGGGTGCCGAGGCCGATCAGGACGGGCCGGTCCGCGTCGGCGAACGGCAGGAACGCGCCCGCCGCCGTGGTGTGCCCCTGGGCCACCTTGACCCAGACGTGCAGGGCCAGGAACCCCAGCCCGGACACGGCCAGCCCGCGGTGCACGCCCTGGGCCAGCAGCCGGTGCCCGGAGCCGAGGACGGCCCGGTCGGTGGCGGCCAGGCCCCACAGGACGGTGGCGGTGAGACTGACGAGCGAGAGCACGCCCACGCCGTAGTCGAGGAACTCCCACAGGTGGGACAGGGCCCCCGCGCGGACCGCCACGAGGAGCGAGACGAGTGCGGCGCCGGCCGCGCAGAGCGCGCTCGGGCGCAGCCGCCCGGAGGCGGGCAGGAGCGGGGGCCGCCGGACGGCCCGCCGTCCCGCGGCCGGGGCCGCCGCCGCGTGGCGGCTCCTGCGTCGCGACCGGTGGGAGCGGGGTATGTGCGGCTGGGGCAGGGGCATCCAGTTCTCCTGTGCACCGGGGCTCCGAGCACAGTCCACCTGGCGCTCGGCACCCGGGATCGTGGTGGTGGCGGCCGGCAGCGCTGTGGAATTCCCGCGCCGGCCGAGGGGGCTCGGGGCCGGAGTGCAGCAGCATCGTGGAGCTGCGCAGCATCTCCACAGGATTTATCGAAACGTGATAATTTCTCGCACCGCGTCTCCGGCGCATCGAACAACGCCGGAAGATTCCCCTCCAGTGGAGGTCGTGACAGGCCACCGCGTCGCGCGCCATCCATGCGTTCCCGGGGGCAAAAACAAGGCAAACCCGCGGGGCGCAAAAGTGGCCGGATCCCTCCAGAAGGGCGCGTGGGGGCTGCAACTCTCTTGACAGGCAGGGTCGTTGGCGAGGCAGACAACCCTGACGGGCTTGTCGCTCCTCCACCGGACAGGCCTCACCCCGGCAAGAACGAGGAAACGATGTGCGAACTTCTGAACCGCATCTGGTCCCGCCCGCGAGGAGAGTGGACGCGTGTCGTGCGCAGGGAACTCCCCGCACTGGCCGCGGAGATAGTGGAGGAGCTCCTGCAGGGAATTCCCGGATTCTCCACACTTGTCGACGGTAATGACGCCATCGGCGACGAACTGATCCGGCAGCGGGTGGAAGAGGCCCTCCTCACCGCCCTCGGCTACCGCGACGAACCCGCCCGCGACAAACCCGCCCGCGACGAGGCCGCCGGGGACGCGTGCCCCCGCGCCGGGGCCGGGGGCGACGCCGGACACGAGGTCCGGCACGACGGCCGCCGCGAGGACCCCCGCGGCGGCGCCCGCGAGGCGGTGCGCGGGGCCGGCTACGAGCACGGCGACGAGCACGGCCACGCACACGCACACGCACACGGCCACGCACACGCACACGCACAGGGCCAGGGCCAGGCACGCGGCCACGATCAAGCGCCCGGCCACGGCGACGGCCCCCGGCGCGAGGCCGGGACCCCCGCGCCCGACCGGCTGCGCCAGGAACTGTTCAAGGCCCTCACCGACGACCGGGCCGCCTCCGAGGACTCCCTCGACGACCTCGCCCGGGCCGCCGGCTGGCCGCTGCCCGCCGCGGTCCGGGCCGTCGCGCTCGCCACCCCCGGCGAGGCCCAGCAGCTCGCGGCCGTGCTCGACGACGCCCTCGCCGGCATGTTCGCCGGCCGCCCCTGCCTGCTGCTCCCGAGCCCCGACGCCGACGCCCGCGCCGCCCTGGAACCCCCGCTGCGCGGCCGGGTCGCCGCCGTCGGACACGCCGTCCCCCTCCGCGACACCGCCTCCTCCCTGCGCTGGGCCCTGCGCCTGCTCACCCTCACCCCCGCCCGCGGCGGCCTCGACGCCCGGGCCGTCTTCGTGGACGACCACCTCTCCACCCTGCTGCTCCTCCAGGACGAGCCCCTGGCCCACGCCCTGGCCGCGCGCTGGCTGCGCCCGCTGGCCGACCTGACCCCGCGCCAGAGCGAACGCCTGGAGGTGACCCTGCTCGCCTGGCTGGAGGGCGGCGGCGCACCCGAGGCCGCCAAGGCCCTCAACGTGCACCCGCAGACCGTCCGTTACCGGATGCGCCAGCTGGAGAAGCTGTTCGGGCCCGGACTGCGCGACCCCCGCACCCGTTTCGAACTGGAGATGGCCCTGCGCAGCCGCCGCCTGATGGCGCAGGTGCGCCGCCAGCACTCCCGGGTGGCCCGCCGTGCCGCCCGCGTGGTCGGCGCCGAGTTCCCGCCCCTCGCCGTCGGACGGATGGCCCGCGTCAACGGCCTGTGACCCCCGGGCCGCACGGCCCGCGCGAAGCGGCCGGCCCGGAGCCGAGGGGCTCCGGGCCGGCCGTACGGGTGTCCGCGGCGGGTGGGTCAGCGGCAGGACCGCCCGCCGTTGATGCAGCCCACCGCCCGGGCCATCAGGGCGTCCGACATCACGTTGATGAAGTCGCCGTGGTCGGTCACCGGCTTGTGCAGCTGCTCGGGGAAGCTGTCCACCGCGAACCGGGCCCCGGGCGCCACCCCGTAGGTGACCCGCTCCACCAGCTGCGGAATGGCGGTGAAGCCCTTCTTGCAGCGCCCGGAGGAGTCCGGGAAGGCCACGTGCGTACGGTGGTTGGCGCTGTCGGTGTTGCGGCCGTCCCAGCAGCTCTGGAAGGTGAACGTGCGCACCACGTCACTGCCCTTGGGGCAGAGCGGGTACTTGTCCTTCAGCTGCCGGTCCTCGAAACCGGTGCAGCTCCAGGAGGCGTTGGCGTTGGCGGTGCCGTTGCTGAAGGCCTTCGCGTCGCCCGTGATGATCCGCAGGAACCGGGGCATCGCCTTCACCGGGCCGGCCGGGCTGCCCTTGAAGCTGATGGCCGCCTGCTTGGGCCGCAGGATGGTGCCCACGTTGGCGTCCTGGCCGCCGCCCGGGGCCTTCGCGTCGCGCTCCGCCCGGCCGTCGCGCAGCCGCAGCACCGGCCAGTAGTAGGTGGACTGGTCGCCGTTGGCGCAGGTGGTCCCCGAGGCGGCCAGGCTGTTGTTCGTGGAGAAGGCGCTGGTGGTCTTGTTGCCCACGTAGTCGTGCATGTGGTGCGCCCCGTTGGAGACGCCCGGGGCGACGATCACGTTGTCCGGGTTGAAGTGTCCGTTCTCGTTGCGCCCGCACTCCGAGGTGAAGGTGCCCTTCGAGGCGGCCGCGGAGGCCGCCGGGGCCTTGCTGTTGGGCCGTACCTTGGTGATGTCCACGAAGTCGCTCTTCGCCGGACCGGCCTTCTGCCCGATGCTCCGGGCCCCGTCGGCGGCCGTGTCCTCCTGCGCCGCGGCCTCCTTCATCGAGCAGCCGCTCAGCGCTCCCAGCCCCTCCGGGCGGCCGCCCGAGCGGCCTATCGCGTCGGAGACCCGGGAGATGGTCGTCCCGCGCTGGTCGCGCAACCGGCCCAGCAGCGCGTCCTGTTGCGCCTTGCCCTGCACCTGCCCCCCGGCGAGCTGCCGGTAGGCGTCGGCCACCTGGACGTCCAGCTGGGCCAGGTTCTCGTCCACCTCCGCCCTGGCCCCGTCGGGCACGGCCGTGAGTTTGTCGCCCACGTCCGGGCAGTCGATGGTGGCCGTCACCTGTCCGGTGCGGGAGGCGTCCTGGCCGGCGTTCGCGTTCCCGGCGACGATCGCCACCCCGCCGCCGCCCAGCACCAGGGCGCTGACCACGGCCAGGAGCTTCTTCGACAACCGGGGGCGCCTGTGGCCCTGCTGACTCATGCGATCACTTCACTTCGTATCGTCGGTCGGACATCGGAGGGGCCGAGGCCCCCTGGGGGCGCGCCGGGCCGGGCGAGGAGGGCGCCGGGGTCGTGTCGGAGAGGGAGTCGAAGTCGACGAGCCCGGTCTCCTCCAGCACCGTGATGTGGTCCAGGACGGTCGTGTTGGCCGAGGTGGCGAGGGCGCGCACCATGGAGTTGCGGGTCTGCGCCCGTACCTGCGCCAGCAGGGTGAACACCTTGCCGTGCGCCCGGCGCAGAAGTTGCACGAACAGCCGCTCGTACTCCGTCCCCTGAGCGGCCGTCAGCTGGTCCAGCCAGCCCTGCTGCTGTGCGGACGGCTTGTCGGGCAGGTCCACGCCGAGGGCCTGGCCCACCTGGATCACCTGCCGGTCCAGTGCGGCGTGGCCCTCGATCAGGTGCGCTCCGGCGGTGCGCACCGCCGGGCGGGTGCCGCGCTGCTGGGCCTGCCGTCCGGCGGGCCCCTCCCACAGGCCGGCGAGCCGCACCTTGCGCACGAAGTCCCGGTCCACGGGGCTGAGCGGCCCGTACGCCGTGCTCATGGTCCCGGCCCCGTCGTCCTCGACCCCGGCGGGCAGGGCGGCGGCGCCCGCGGGCGCCGCGGCGGCCCGGTCGCCGAACTTCGACACCGGGACCAGCAGCGCGACCAGCGTGGCCACCAGCGCGGTGATGACCAGGCCGCTCCCGATCGTGTATCTCGTGGCCACGGACAGGCCGCCGGTGGATCGCCGCCGCAATGACAGCACGCTGCCTCCTCGCTCGGTGGGCTGGGGGTGGCACGGGACGCTAGTGCCCGGCGCGCCGGAGTCGAGGAGGACCATCACCATCGGACAAACATCGCCACGGGCCGCGAGGAGGCTGCTACCTTGCCCGCGTCCGGGAAGCGCACCCCAGGCCCCCGCCGCACGGCGAAGGGGCCCGGTCCGTGCGGACCGGGCCCCTGGGGCCGTGCTGGGCGGGGAGGAGCGGAAGAGGAGGTCAGGAAGCGGCGGGGGCGTCGCCCGCGGGCTCCTCCAGCCCTTCGAGGCTGTCCATGAACGAGCTGACGGAGAACACCGCTCGCCCCGGACCGGCCGGCCCGTACCCGGGCGGGGAGCTCAGGCCGAACTCCTCCAGCGTCGCCCGGTACGTCTCCAGCAGCCGGATGTGGTACTCCAACGGCGCGCCCAGCGGGTTGGCCCTGCCCAGCGGGGTCGTCGGCTCGGGGCACCAGGTGGTGAAGCGCGGCACGACCCCGTGCGACATGAAGAACCGCAGTCCCTCGGCGGTCGAGTCGATGGCCTCGCCCACCTTGGTGAACCCGAAGGGCTCGGCCATCTCGATGCCCGCCACGAAGTTCGGGATCACGTTGCGCGCGCCGAACACCTCGGCGGAGTCCAGGATCCTGCGGTGCCACTCGTCACGGCCGACGTAGCGCTCCTTGCCCGGGCAGTGCAGCTCGAACAGCCGGCGGTCCCACACCTCGAAGTTCGGGTGGTAGATCTTGACGCCGTAGTCGTGGAAGCGCTGCACCGCGTCGCGCGGCAGGGCCTGGGCGACGACCTTGCCGGTCCAGCGGCCGGGGAAGCGCTCCTCGATGGCCTGCGCGTAGTGGCCGTAGAAGTCGGCCTCGTCCCGGCCGCCGACCTGCGAGGTGATGGAGCCGCCGGTGAGGGTGTAGGCGCGCGAGGTCCCGGCCGTGTCGTACCGGTCGATGATCTCCAGGGCCTCCAGCACCTCCTCCACCGGCTTCACCCCCGTGTAGGGGCGGCCCGCCGCCTTGTGCTGGCGCCAGTTGTGGTTGATGTCGCAGAACTGGCACTCCTCCTTCGCGCCGAAGTACTGGCACACCCGGAAGACGGTCAGGTAGATCAGGTAGCCCCACTGGATGGTCGGCGCTACCTCCATCACCGACTTGCCGTTCGACAGCTTGTGCCGGTAGTACTCCGGCATCGGCGGCAGCCCCACGTCGGAGATCCGCGCCCCGTCCAGGTACAGGCCCAGCGTGCCGTCCTCGCCGCCGCGCACCACGTACGGGGAGTCCGGGTTGACCCGTACCGACACCACGGTGCGGCGCAGCCCGTACGGGCCGCCGGTGAGCACGATCTCCTCCGGCGGGCGGTTGAGCGCGGCGGCGCCCAGCTCCGGGAGGGTGCGGTGGTCGAACGAGAAGATGAAGTAGGACTTCGGCTTGACGTCTCCGCCGCCCGGCCCGTCCGCCCCGCCGCCGCTGAGCGCCGACTCGTCGAAGGCCATGCCGCCCCGCAGCAGGTCCTCCTTGATCACGGCCTCCCGCGGCACGTGGGGGAAGCGGGCCATCAGGTCCTCGACCAGCG
This sequence comes from Streptomyces sp. NPDC058157, assembly GCF_042884105.1. Lineage (NCBI taxonomy): Bacteria > Bacillati > Actinomycetota > Actinomycetes > Kitasatosporales > Streptomycetaceae > Streptomyces > Streptomyces sp. NPDC058157. The sequence goes on along the minus strand of NZ_JBHVUQ010000008.1, from coordinate 63,902 downwards.
CGGTACGGGTCTGGGTTGCCATGCGAACTCCTCGGGCAGACGGGTGCCCGCAGGGCTCGCGCGCCCCGGCGGACACATCCATGGGATCCACGGTATCCGCTCGTTTGAACAGGTTCAGACCGGGGTGGTGCCGAGCGTGGCGCGGTAGCGGCCGGGCGTGGTGCCGAACTCCCGCACGAAGGCGTGGGACAGGGCGTACGGGCTGCCGTAGCCCACCCGGGCCGCGATGGCGGCCAGCGGCTCCGGGGTGTCGCGCAGCCGGGTGGCGGCGAGCGTCAGCCGCCACCAGGTCAGGTACGCCATCGGGGGACGGCCGACCAGCGGGGTGAACCGGCGCACCAGGGTCGGCCGCGAGACGCCCGCCTCGGCGGCCAGGCGGTCCGCGCTCCAGGGGGCCGCCGGGTCGGCGTGGATGGCCTGGAGGGCCGCCGCGGTCACCGGATCGGCCAGTGCCGCCGACCAGGACCCCGGGGCCGCCCCGGCCACCGAGGCGCGCACCATGTACACCAGCAGCAGGTCCAGCAGGCTGGGCAGGGCGATCGAGGAGCCGGGCCGCCGGGCGTCCAGCTCCCCGCCTAACAGGTCGATCGCCGCCTGGAGTTCGCCGTGCTCCCCGTCCGGGAGGCGGACCACGCCCGGCAGTTCCGCCAGCAGCGGGTGCACCCGGCTGCGGTCGAGCCGGTACTTGCCGCACAGCATCTCCACCGGCGCCGCCCCCCGGCCCGGCTGCGGGGCGAGGGCGGCCCGCCCGTCGCGGTAGTGCTCCAGCGGCAGGGCCCGCCCCGCGGCCGCCTTGTCCACGGGGGAGTCCGCGAGCACATGGCCCGCCCCGTGCGGCAGCAGCACCGCGTCCCCCGTGGCCAGCGGGACCGGCTCGCCCCCGTCCGCCAGCAGCCAGCACTCGCCCGCGAGGACGACGTGGAACCCCGCCCCCTCGTACGGGTCCAGCCGTACGCACCAACTGCCGCCGATCCGCACCCGGTCGGAGGAGGGGCGCCCCAGGCGTACGGCGGAGATCGCGTCGCTCACCACGTCCATGCGCGCAGGGTACCGCCGCCACCCGCCACCACCCGCCGACGGTGAGCGGTACGCGTATCCGCTTGAGCGGAACGAGCATTGGGCGGATCAGCCCGCCTGCCTAGGCTGACGGACATGACCAACGAGAACACGCAGACCCTCGTCCTGGGGGACGTCGAGATCACCCGCGTCATCGAGGCGCGGGGCCCCTTCGCCGCCGCCCGGGACCTCGTCCCGCACTCCGGCGCCGAACTGTGGAAGGAGAACGAGGACTGGCTGGCCCCCGACCACTGGCAGCCCGACACCGACCTGGCCGTCCTCACCCTGCAGACCTGGGTGCTGCGCAGCGGCGGCCGCACCGTCCTGGTGGACACCGGGGTGGGAAACGGACGCGAACGCCCCGGCTCCCCCCTCTTCCACCGGCGCCAGGGCGACTTCCTGGCGGACCTGGCGGCGGCCGGCGTCCGGCCGGAGGAGGTGGACGTGGTCGTCAACACCCACCTCCACGCCGACCACGTGGGCTGGAACACCGTGGACGCGGACGGTGAATGGGTCCCCGCCTTCCCCAACGCCCGCTACCTCCTCCCCGCCGCCGACGACGCGTACTTCGGCCCGCGCGGCGGCTACGGCGGCGGCGCGCGCGAGATCGACCGGCTGGTCTACGAGGACAGCGTCGCCCCCGTCCACCGGTCCGGCCAGGCGGTGCTCTGGGAGGGCTCCCACCGCATCGACGACCACCTCGCCCTGGAGCCGGCCCCGGGCCACACCCCCGGTTCCTCGGTGCTGCGCCTGGCCTCCGGCACCGACCGGGCGGTCTTCGTCGGGGACATGCTGCACAGCCCGGTGCAGGTCCTCCAGCCCTCCCACAACAGCTGCTTCTGCATGGACGAGGGCCGGGCGGCGGACACCCGCCGCCGGGTCCTGGGACGCGCGGCCGAGCACGGGGAGCTGGTCCTGCCCGCCCACTTCGGCGGCACGGGGGCCTTCGAAGTCCGGGCGGAGAACGGACGGTTCGCCGTCGCGGGGTGGGCGTCCGGCAGCTGACCGCCGCGGCCGGGAGGACGTGGACCGCGCCGCATCCGCCGGGGCGCCGATGGTGTGCCGCGCCGCGCGCCGCGCGACAATGGGGGGATGCCGTACGTAGCGGTGACCGCACTGAGCCACGCCGGTCTGGTCCGCGAGCACAACGAGGACAGCCTCGTCGCCGGGCCGTGGACCCTGTGCGCCACCGTGACCGACAGCCCCCAGACCCTCGTCTTCCCGCTCGGCCGCCCCCTGGTCGTCGCCGTCGCGGACGGACTCGGCGGACACCCGGCCGGTGAGGTGGCCAGCGCCCTCGTCGCCCGCCGGCTCTCCGCCCTCGGCCCCACCCTGGACGGCCCGGACGCCCTCCGTCACGCCCTGGAGGTGTGCGACCGGGAAGTGGACGCGACCGCCGAGGGCCACCCGGAGATGTACACCATGGCCACCACCGTCGCGGGCGTCCTCGTACTCGAACGGTCACTGCTCGTGTTCAACGTGGGCGACAGCCGGGTCTACTCCGCCGGCCCCGACGGCCTGCGCCGGGTCAGCGTCGACGACAGCCCGCCCCCGCCGCCCGGGCACCGCACCACCTCCGCCGTCACCCAGACCCTCGGCGGCAGCCGCGCCTCCGGCACCCCGGTCCCCCACGTGACGGCCCTCCCGCTGTCCCCGGGCGACCGCTACCTGGTGTGCAGCGACGGACTCACCGACCCGCTGCCCGACGAGGCCGTCGACGCCGTCCTGCGGGTCCACGACGACGGCCGCGCCGCCTTCGAACTGTGGAAGGCCGCCATCGAGGCCGGCGGCCCCGACAACATCACCCTCGCCCTGGTCCGCGTGGGGGCCTGAGGGCCTAGGACTCCAGGTAGCGCAGCACCGCCAGGACCCGCCGGTTGTAGTCCGTGGTGTGCGAGAGCTCCAGCTTGTCGAAGACCGTGTTGAGGTTCTTCTCCACCGAACTCACCGAGATGTGCAGCTTGTTCGCGATGGCCGTGTTCGTCAGCCCCTCCGCCAGGGCCTCCAGCACCGTCCGCTCGCGCGGGGTCAGCCGGGCCAGGGGATCCCCGTGCGTACTGCGGATCACCAGCTGCCGCACCACCTCCGGGTCGATCGCCGCCCCGCCCGCGTGGATCCGCTCCAGGGCGTCGAGGAACTCCTCCACCTGCGCCACCCGGTCCTTGAGCAGGTACCCCACCCGCTTTGCGCTCGCCGCCAGCAGCCGGGCCGCGTAGTGGCGCTCGATGTGCTGCGACAGCACCAGCACCCCCACCTCCGGCCACCGCTCCCGGATCTCCACCGCCGCCCGCAGCCCCTCGTCGGTGTGGGTCGGAGGCATCCGGACGTCCACCACGACCACGTCCGGCCGCCGCGCCCCCGTCTCCGCCGCGAGCGACACGGCGTCGGGCAGCGCGGCGAGCACCTCGTGGCCCTCCTCGACGAGCAGCCGTACGAGCCCCTCCCGCAGCAGGGTCGAGTCCTCGGCCAGGATCAGGCGCACGGCAGCTCCGCGGTCACGGTGGTGGGTCCCCCGAGGGGGCTGTCGACGCGCAGCAGTCCGTCGAGGGCCGCCACCCGGCTGCGCAGGCCGGACAGCCCGCTGCCCGCCGGATCCGCCCCGCCCGCGCCGTCGTCCTCGATCCGCACCGTCAGCGCCGGCCCGCGCCGCACCACCCGTACGGCGATGGCGCCGGCGCCGGAGTGCTTGGCGGCGTTCGTCACGGCCTCGCACACCACGAAGTAGGCGGCGGTCCGCACCGGCCCGGGCAGCGGCCCGGCCACGTCGAACTCGGTGCGCAACGGGATCGCGCACCGCTCGGCCACCCCGCCCAGCGCCTCCTCCAGACCCAGGCTGTCCAGCGCCGACGGGTACACCCGCCAGGCCACCTCGCGCAGTTCGGTCAGCACGTCCTGGGACTCCCGGTGCGCCTGCAGCAGCAGGGCCTCCGCCCGCTCCGGGTCCCGCTCGCGGCTGCGGCGGGCCCGGCCCAGCAGCATCGCCAGCGCCACCAGCCGCTGCTGGACCCCGTCGTGCAGATCGCGCTCGATCCGCCGCCGCTCGGCGTCCACCGCCCCCACCACCGCGGCCCGGCTGACCGCCAGCTCCTCGATCCGGGCCCGCAGCAGTTCCCGCTCGGAGGGGCCGAAGCACTCGCGGGCGATCCGCGCGTCCAGGGAGACCAGCGAGAGCAGCCCCTGCACGCCGAGGAACAGCAGCACCCCGCCCAGCAGGACCTCCGTCGACAGCTCCGACCAGCCCAGGGAGCCCCGTACCGCCCCGGCGGCCAGCAGCACGGCCAGCACCGCGCCGAAGCCCAGCAGCCCGAGGACCACCGCGCACAGCAGACCGGTGTAGCAGCGGACCGCCAGGAAGCGCAGGATCTTCGGGCCGGAGGCCTTGTAGTGCTCGGGGAAGCGGTCCCCGAAGAAGACGGAACGGCGGCTGCGCTCCAGCGCCGCCAGCCGGCGGGCACCGCCCAGCAGGAACCCGAGGGCGTCCGGGCGGGTGCGGGGCCACAGCAGGAACGGGCCGAGGGCGCCGCCCGCGGCGAGGAAGTACGCCAGCACCGGCAGGGCCGTGGCGCAGCCGATCAGCACCCCGCACGCGTGGCGCGGCCACGAGGGGCGCGGCGCCGCCGTCTGGTGCACCGTCTCCCCGGTTGCCGCGTCCCCCCGCACGAGGGCCGAGCCTAGACCGGCCGCGGGGGCCGGGCAAGATCGTCCGGACCCGGCCCGGTCCGCCCCGGCCGGGCTCACGACGTGCGGCGGTGCCGGGCCTCCCGGCCGCGGCCGCGCAGCCGTACGGCCAGGTACGCCGCCAGCGCGACCACGACCAGCACCAGCACGGCCTTGGACAGCACGCCCACGTAGCCCTCCACCACGTCCCACCGGTCGCCGAGCCAGTAACCGGCCAGCACCAGGACGCCGTTCCAGATCAGGCTGCCCAGCGAGGTCAGGATCAGGAACACCGGCAGCGGCATCCGCTCCACCCCCGCCGGCACCGAGACGAGACTGCGGAAGATCGGCACCATGCGCCCCAGGAACACCGCCTTGGTGCCGTGCCGGGCGAACCAGCGCTCGGTCCGCTCCAGATCGGAGGCCTTCACCAGCGGCAGCCTCGCCCAGATCGCGTGCATCCGCTCCCGGCCGAACAGGGCGCCGATCCAGTACAGGGCCAGCGCGCCCGCCACCGAGCCGGAGGTGGTCCAGAACAGGGCCGAGACCAGGCTGAGCACGCCCTGCCCGGCGGCGAACCCGGTGAGCGGCAGGATCACCTCGCTGGGCAGCGGCGGGAAGAGGTTCTCCAGGGCGATGGCCAGCCCGGCCCCCGGTCCGCCGAGGGTGTCGACGAGCCCCGCGGCCCAGCCCGCGAAGCCGTCGGCCGGTTGCTGGGGCGGTGCCAGGGTGAACGGGTCCATGCGGTGGCCTCCGGGAAGGACGGGTATCCGAACCCCGGGGCGCTCCGCCCCGGTTCCCTCCCATCATGGAAACCGCAGATCGGCGCAGGTATGAGGGCGACCGCCCGGTCCGCTGCGGCCCTCCGCACGGTCCACCCTGCGGAAAACCGCAGGGTGGGAGCCCCCGTCACCGAACGCCTAGGATCGCCTCAGCCGCACGCTGTGGGGCGGGTCCGACCCGGGGTCAGGAGAGCGCCGTGCTGGAGGAATTCGCCGAACTGTCCACACCGCTGATCGCCGACGCCTGCGTGCGCGCCGGGGTACCGCTGCGCGTCGCACCTCCGGGCATCGCCGCCGTCCCGGCCGCCGGACGCCTCGCCGGCCGGGCCCTGCCGGTGCGGCACTACGGCAGCGTGGACGTCTTCCTCGAGGCCTTCGCCGCGGCCGCGCCGGGCGACGTGCTCGTCATCGACAACGGCGGCCGCACCGACGAGGCCTGCGTCGGCGACCTGGCCGTCCTGGAGGCACGGGCCGCGGGCGTCGCGGGGCTCGTCGTGTGGGGCCTGCACCGCGACACCCCGGAGCTGGCCGGGATCGGTCTGCCGGTCTTCAGCTACGGCAGCTGCCCGGCCGGCCCCGTCCGGCTGGACGCGCGCGGGCCCGAAGCCCTGACCAGCGCCCGTTGCGGGGAACACCTGGTGCGGGGCGGGGACCTGGTCTTCGGCGACGAGGACGGCGTCCTCTTCGTCCCCTCCGCGCGCGCCGAGGAGGTCCTGGCGACGGCCCACCGCATCCACGCCACGGAACGCGAGCAGGCCCGCTTGATCCGCGCCGGGCGAACCCTGCGCGAACAGACCGCCTTCGCCGACTACCTCACCCGCCGCGCCGCCGACCCCTCGTACACCTTCCGCGCGCACCTGCGCCGCGTCGGCGGGGCGATCGAGGAATGACCCGGCCCGCGGTCAGTCCAGCACGTCGGGCACCGGCTCGGCGCTGCTGCGCCGCAGCGCAGCCCCCGACCCGGTGGCCGGGCCGAGGGCCCAGTCCGAGAGGGCCATGGAGTCCGTGTAGCGCTCCTCGTCGTTCAGCAGCACGCCGATGACCGTCCTGCCGTTGCGGGTGACCGAGAAGACCAGGCACTTGCCCGCGGCCGTGGTGGTGCCGGTCTTGACGCCGAGGGCGCCGGGGTAGCCGTACCCGGCGGGCCGCGGCCGGACCAGCAGGTTGGTGTTGGACCAGGTGGCGAGGGACGAGGTGCCGCCCGTGCCGTACGCGGTGGTCTTCACCACGGTCTGCAGCAGCGGGACGGCCATCGCCCGCCGGGTGAGCCGGGCGAGGTCGCGCGGGGTGGTGAGGTTGTTGCCGGTCGGGGAGATCCCGTCGAAGCTGTCGTAGACGGTCCCGGTCATCCCCAGGGCCTTCGCCTCGGCGTTCATCCTCGCGATGAAGTCCGCGGTGCGCCCGGCGGTGGTCGAGCCGGTCCCGAAGGTGTCGGCGAGGGCGTACGCGGCGTCGCAGCCCGAGGGCAGCAGCATGGCGTAGAGCAGCTGACGGACCGTCGGCGCGGCCCCGGCCTTCAGCTGGGCGGAGCTCGCCCCCTTGCGGTAGACGTAGTCGAGGTACTCCTGCTTGACCGTGACCTTCCGGTCGAGGTCCAGCCCGGGCTGCGAGGTGACCACCACCGCCGTCATGATCTTGGTGGTGCTCGCCATCTGGCGTTTGGTGTCGGGGGCCTTGGAGGTCAGGACGGCGCCCGTGCCCGCGTCGACGAGCATCGCGCCGGCCGCGGTCAGGGCGGGCGGGGCGGCGGCGTGGGCGGGGACGGCGGCCGTGAACAGGGCGCCGGTGGCGAGGGCGACGGCGAGCGCGCCCCGGGCGCGCCGCATCAGACTGGCAATCATTCGATCCTCACAGCAGCGGGAGAAGAAAGCCCGGAGGGGAGACACGTCTCGGTCTCCCCATCCTCCCGCCCACCGACACCGCCCTTGGCCTGTGGACGCAGGCAGGGAGCAGATATTCCGGGAGATTCCGCATGCTTCGCGCCATGTTCAAGTCCAACATCTGACATTTGGTCATCTGTGCAGGTCAGGGCCATGATGACCGGGCCCAGATCAGCAAACACTCAGCATGAGACCGGACCCCGTTCCGGCGATGCTGACCTCCGGGCGAGACAGCGGGGGGCCGGGCCAGCGGTCGCCCGCACGGCTCCGGAAGGCTCCCACTCATGGCTCGACAGCTCGCCCGCGGCATGGGCACGTTCTTCAAGCCCTGTGACTGCGCCAGGCAAACGCGCTGCTCTCACACATACGCGATTCGCTTCCGGGACGCGCTGGGGAAGCAGCGCGAGGAGACTGGTTTCAGCACGCAGGACGATGCGATAGATCGCCTCACGGCGCTCTATAAGACCAAGAAGCAGACGGCCCCGACCGTGGCCGAAGCACGTCGTGAATTGGGGCAAAAGACGGTCAAGGAGTTTGCGGAGACGTGGTTGCCTCGGCAGCGCAAGATGACCGATTACTCAACCACGCAGCATGTCGGCAGTTATATCAAGGTCCACATCAATCCTGCCATCGGCTCCCGAAAGCTGAACTCGGTCACCCCGAGCGTCGTTGAGCAGTTCCTCGATGACCTTGAGGCCAATGGTGTCGGGCGCGGCAATCAGATGAATATATTTCGCACCCTGAAGTCGATCCTGAGAGACGCCTACGACAAGGGTGCGATGGCTGAGGATCCGGTGAAGGGCGTGCAGGATCCCGAATACGTCCGTAGCAAGGTGATCATTCCCAAGCTGGACTACATCACCAAGGCCCTTGGGGTGGCAGACAAAGACCTCGCACTGGAGATCACGATGATGGTCGGGTGTGGTCTCCGCAATGGTGAAGCGCGGGCGGTGAACATCAACAACGTGGTTGCAGACGATGTCTACCGAGTCCACGAGCAGATCCATTCGAACCTGCAGAAGCCGGCGAAGCTCAAGCATCGAAAGGTCGGTGAATTCAGAGAGGTGCCGATGCCGCGTACCGTGCGAGAAGCGATGGAGCGTTTCGAGGAGAAGTATGGAACGACGGGGGAAGGCTATCTCCTCAGAGGGCCGAGCGGCTATTACACCGAAGGTATGGAGCGCCGTCGTGTGCAGAAGCTGTTCAAAGACCTTCCCCCGGTGCACGGCATGGGCATGTATGGTTTCCGTCACTACTGAGCACACCCACGCCTCGTACCCCATCGGGCACCTTCGCGTCAAATGCGCTGGGTAAAGGCATACCGATCACCGATGTAGCCGGATGGATGGGGCACAAGTCCATCGAGGAAACCTATCGAACCTATCGGCACCTCATGCCCGGCAGTATCACGAAGGCGGCCCGGGTGCTCGACGCTGGTCTCTGGGAAGCTGCCTGATCGGGTGGCGGGCGATGGGTAGCCAGTGGATGTTCACGATCGGGGGCTATTCTCCATGACGCCCTGCATTGCGCTCGAGCACCTCACGCCCGTGAGGCGTGAGGCGGTAGGACCATGCCTCGGCGTCCGCGATGTAGCCGAGGCCGCGCGCATCCAACCTGCGTGCGAGTCTGCGTCCTAGCTGAAACTTGGGAAGGCCGCCCTGTCCGGCTTCATGCACTTTGATCAGGGCTTCCAGCAGCCAAGGCGGTGGGCTTGCTGGCCCGGCTTGCTCGCTGATGGTGGAGCGGGCGGCAGCTCGCCCAATGGGCGTGAGCTGAATGTGGATTTGCAGTGGCTTGCCCGGCTCCCCGTCGACTCTCGATTCCCGGATCTGTAGCAGTCCGCGGCGAGCCAGAGCAGCGAGCGTCGCACCCGCACCGGGGCCCCGGATCCCCTCCGCGTCGAGGCGATGCTGGCAGGGAGTAGGTGCAGCTCCAGGCTGCCGTGTTGAATATGGGATCCACCGCCAGATCTCGGCCGGCTCCCTGGAGAGGTGTCGGTGCCATCGACGCTGTTGCTCGGCTTCTGCTTCCTGATCGAGTTGCAGGACGACAGATAGGTATCGCTGTTGTCGTTCGTTGAGTGCGGCCCACCTCTGGGCCGCACTGCAACTGCTGACGCCTGAAGCTGCCCGCCGCGACATGGGCTATGCGTCGGACTCGGTGATGGGTTCCAGCAGGTAGTCGGGCAGGAGGTGCTTGCCGACGGTGTAGGCGAGATGGAGGACGGCCGGCAGGGCGAGCGGGTCGGAGAAATGACCGGCTTCGTAGCGCTGTTGGTGGACGAGGGCAGCCCAGGCCTTAGGGCTGTCGGTGGGCGCATGGCATGCGACAAGGAGCTCTAGCAGCTGCGGATTCCAAACGTCTTGGAGCGTGTCGTGCCTCATGCCATAGGTCTTATTCCCCTCCTTGTCCTTTCCTGTGCATGCCCAGTGGGCTTCGATCCGGGAGCCTCCAGGGGAACCGCTGGCGGCGGTGGCTGGCTTCTTGGCGGTACTGAAGAAATGCCTTGGTCGGCGTGGGTCGACCCAGAAGTGAGACCCGACCCCGACCTCACCATCGAGGGCCCCATCGGTGAAGCTGTAGTGCTGGCTCGTCTCATCGCGCACATTTGTCCGTAGCCGGATATGGCGAAGTCCCTTTCGGCGGGCCGGCGGGATTGGCTGCTTCGGGTTGAAGGCGAGGACATCGGGTCGTAGAGGACCGTTGGCGATCCCAGGGCACGTGCTACGGAGGTTCTGCGCGAGGGTCAGGAGGGCGATGTCCGAGCCGTCACTGAGTTCGTCAACGACCTGTCCGAAGAAGTCTTGGACCTGTTCGTGCTCGAGGCGACGTTCGATGTCGAAGTCGCCGAGGGACAGCAGACCTTGACGAAAAGGCAGCCAGGCGTCTGTGTGAGGCATCCGGATGCGGGCGAATGGCTCGTCAGGGGCGTGTGACACGGCGACCGGCAGCAGTGCACGGTGTTCCTTGTTCCGGCGGACGACCCAGAGCCCGACGGCTGTGACGTCGATGAGCGGAGTGTCGGCGATGGCCGGCTGCTGCGGACGTCGGAGCAAGCCCGTCTGCCGTACAAGGAGGTCCATGACCGCCTTGCCCGCGCGCTGCGCTCGCGTCGCTGCACTCTCGCAGCCTGGTGCCGTCCCAGTGGGCTTGGGCGGGGTGATGTTCTGCGTCAGCACGCCGAGTGCCGTCGCCGCAGCCTTTACCGCTTCCTTTGGGTCGTGCTCGGAGCTGGGATAGGCGTTGACGTTGCCCATTTCGACTAGCGCAAATCGCGGCATGCCCTCAAGGCAGCCCCTGCTCAGGCGCTCGGTTGCGAGAGCACGTCGCGGAGCTGTGGCCTTGCGTACTCGGTCCCTGCGATTCTTGATGGAACTATCGACCGTCAGGGCTGATGCTAGTTCGCCAATGGGCTGTGTACGGAGCAGCACCTCGATGTCGCCGCAGGACAGGACCTGTTCCACCAGATCGGATCCGGTGTGTAGGGGGTTGGGAGAGGGCGAAGGTAGCCCCAGAGCGGCGTGCAGCGTCTTGACCACCAGGTCACGCATCACCGTGGTATCGCAGAGCACATCAATCACGATCTTGGAGGAGGTCGCCTGAGTCAGCGCGCCAAGGTCGATCCGCAACATTTCGTCCGCGGAGGTGCGACTCCTCACGGGGACGGGCAGCCGGTGTAGGGCGGGTTCCGGTTCAGCGACGTCAGTAAGGGCTGAGCACAGGTGCCGGAAAATCTGCCATCGGTCGCGGGCTGACGCACCAGTGCCGATTGAGTGGTTGGAGTACTCACCGAGGCCGTCGCGGAAGACGATGCCGGCCACAGGGTTCTCCCCACCGCCAGGGTGGAGGAAGCTGTCTGGGGCAGATGCAAGATCTGCTGCCGAGGGTAGGTAGCGCTGGGACGACATGCGAGCAAGAGTGGGGGCGAGGACATCGTCCCACACCATCTTGCCCTCCTTCTTTCCTTTGGGGCCGGGCCGCCACCGCAGGCCTGCCCGGCCGAACGGGCTGGTTTCGTCAGCCCATGGGGAAGGTGTGAACAGAAAGGCGGTGATGGAGCGCTGTCCGTCCCAGACGTTGTTGCGTGCCCACCTCCGGACACCGATCCGTGCGTGGACCAGCGCGTCGCCGGACGGGTCGAGAGCGTGGTTCTGGAGGCTTAGGCGGAGAGTGTAGGACCAGAGATACCTGGTCCCGTTCGAGCTCGTGTAGCAATGCGGCGGCCAGGAGATCATCTCGGCACCTTCAGGGCTGGATACCCGCCTCCAACGGGAGATGCCGTACGGCTCGGGGGTCTGCGGGCCCTCAGCGGTCTCCTTCTTCCATCCCTGGTGGTGAACTTCCCAGTGCGCAGCGACGAGACGACTAGCAAGGAGATTGGGGATGACGCTGTAGTCCTCCCTGCGCGGCGGTAGATCCTTGCGGATGGTGGCTTGCCGTGCCTCGCAGCGCAGATCAGTCGGCTTGAATCCTCTCAGTACTGCAGCCAGATCCGCCATCTCGACCGGTTGCCGGCGACCACGCAGGCGGGCCTTCTCGTTCATGGCGTCTGCGGCCACCACCAGTCCGCTGCGGACAAGTTCGACGAGCAGTTCGGTATCGGGCGCGGGACTGCCATCCTGGTGGTTCCAGGCAAGCCACGTCCTGCCTTGGTGCCCGGAGGCATCGGTGACAAGGACTTGTGGGAGCAGCGCAGCGATTCCATTGTTGAGGGCCCACAGCGGCAATCCGGACCATTCGTCGTCTTCGCCGTTGCTCTGAGAGCGACGAAAGACATTCTGGCGGAGTTGCTGAGCCCAGGGCTGCGGAAATCCGAATGCTTTGTACGTGCCAAGCGGTTCAGTTGTATCGGTGCGCAAGATCAGCGAGAGGCGCTGGAGGCGGTTGTAGATCGCCACGGTAGTTCTCCAGGAGGTTGTGCAATCCGTGCATCAGCGGGAGGTAGAGCGGTTGGGCGATGAGGGCATCGCGGCCCTCCAAAGCCTCGTGCATTGCCCGGTACATGCCGAGCAGGATGCTGTCGTCACTGCGGGGGTCGAATGCGCCATCGCAGAAGTAGATGCGTGCGCGGGCAGCGCCCCGGAGCATGCGGCCGGCGATCTGGTTGAGCGGTGGGATGTTCGTCCAGTCCATGGCGCGACGCTGCAGGGAGTCTTCGCCGGTCAGGGCGTATTGCAGCGACTCTTCCAATCGGTCCATCCACCGGCGGTGCGCAATCCGCTGGAACATCGCCGCCCGCGAACCGAGTGGTGCGCCTGGGGGCCCGGCGGAGGGAAGCCCACTCCGGATCTCTTCAATGCCCCACCGGTTCATCTCTTCGATGTGGTAATTGAGGTCCTCGGGGTGGAGATGGGGCCTCACCAAGTACAGGGCTGCGCCGAGTGCGGCCACGTGGTCGTCATTGAGGATGTTGTGGCCGCGCTCGATGGCAAGCATCGGGGTGATGAGGATCCACACACCCTGGTGACGGGCGAAGGTGGAGACTCGGCTACGGGCGAGTTCACCTACATCCCAGTGGTGTGTGCCGCGATTGTCATCGGGCACCATGTGCATGATTTGGTCGGCCCATTCCGGCCGGAGTTCTAGGAGTCTGCGATGCGCTTCTCTCGCTTCCTGGTAACTTCCCACCAGCAACATCAGGCGCTGCCGTCCTGGCTCCAGCTCGTCACGGATAGCCTCGAGGGGGCTCGGCCTCGCACCGCGAGGGCCCAGCCGCGCAGAACAGAGGTCCGCTAGCAAGTCGGCGAGTGCCGCGGCTCGTTCGTCGCCTTGCTTGCCGGACACCCGACGCTCGATGATGCGGCCGGTGGGGTCTTTAACCCGAGAGGGCAGATAGAAGCAGGAGATCCGCTCCTGGATCGGTACGGCGTCTGCGGCGACGGAGCTGAGGATGCCTGCTACGGGTACCTGCACGTCGTAGCGCGGCGAGTTCCCCGCCCAGCTTGTTGCGGAAAGCAGCAGAACACCGGGGCCCGGCGGTCCGTTGCCAGAACTGCTGCCATTGAACAGGTGCGGAAGATTGAGAAGCAGAGAGCGCCCGATGCCGGCGCAGCGGAAGAAGCTGAGCGAGCCCAGCCGGTCTACTGCCCCGTGGTCGTCTTCGCGGTACTGGAAGCCGAGAAGATTGCCCATGGGGCTCTCTGGCACCAAGGCGGAATACTCGGCGGGGGGACGGTGGACGAGACTGGACGACATGCCCTCCGCGCCGGTCTCGCTCTCAACTTCCCAGCAGTAGCGCGTCAGATGTTCTAGATGCTTGGCCAGCAAGGCCACGGTCATGGCGACCTGAAACCGGATGGCCAGCCGGCGGCAGGCTTCTTGACCCGAGATGACGAGGTCATTCGCGTTCTGGATCCACGTGATGAAGCGCTCGGTCACCCGGTTGGTGTCGTCGTAGCCGCGGGCGGAGATGCCCCGCAGTGCCGCTACGTTCCCGTTACTGCCGTGGTAGTCGCCGCCAGGGTCGTCAAGCCAGTCTCGCAGTGAGTCCCACCACCGCTCGTACCGTTCCTTGTCGATCGCCCATGCCTGGCTGTCGTCGTCAACCTGCCGAGGCCGGCGCGAGAGTTCGGCCGCTAGCTTGACGCCCAGCCGCCACTCGTTGAAGTAACCCTCGAGCAACCACTCACGCACGTGTTGATGCTCGGCCAAGAGCGCGCGTAGACGAGCCACAAGCATGGACGCCGCGCTGATAGCCATGGACCAGTCCCGAACCGTCGAGCTTGTCGTCAGATGCCGCCCGTGCGTGGAGCGGGTGTGCTGGTCGAACAGTGGACGAACTTCATCGAGGTAGGCGTCCTTACCTGGCCCTGCAAGAGTCTGGGACGGGCTGAACACCTGGTCCAGCTGGATCTGTACCCGGTCCGCCTCGTCCACAGCGATGACGTCGCTGCGCTCCCAGGCCAGTTCGAGATAGCGCTTGGCCTCATTGGTCAGCTGTGCTGGCACCCGACAGTGAAGCAAGCTCTGAGCCGTCGCCACCCAGATCGGCGCAACTACCAGGGCCCGCGCCGCTTCATGGCGTCCGCAACCGGAGAACAGAGGGCACGCACAGCGTTCGCCCTTCGGCTTGGAGTCGGGGTCTTGTTCGCTGACGAGCGTCTCCAGCTTTCCGTAGCACGGAGCATCACCCAGTGCGAACGGCAACCCCAGTACCGGCATGTTCCCCTGCAGAGTGCAGGCTGTGGATACCCACCGCAGCCTGTCATCCTTGAGAAGTTCCAGGCCAGCTGTTCGTGGATCCGGCGGTCGGTGCAGCTGCCGGAGATGCTGCCCCCGGGTCGAAGCGCCCAGAATCGGTGCAGCTGCCCTGGGCACGTATCGATTCAGATCAGCCACCATGTTCAGGACAGCGATGACATCCCCGAGCAGCACGGTCATCGTGTACCGGTGGCGTGCTGCCCATACGGCCAGGACCGTCAGAAGGGTGGTCTTCCCTACTGCGGGCATGCCCACCAAGTGCACGATCTCCTCGACAGACAGGCGCCGCGCGGGCTTAAGGCCCCTCCCAGCACGCAGGTGGAGCTTCAGGTCGAGGATCCTGCCTTGCCAGTTACAGCTGGCCCGCCCCGCAGCGCGATCCGATTTATCCATCCGCTTTGCGGTCGCGATCAAGGACGCCCAGTTCACCCGGAATGGCCTACGGAGGCGCCCGTGGGCATGCTCTGAACACGGCGCGGGCATAAGCCAGCGTGGGAACCGTACGCGGTGTGCAGAGCCGTTCACAGTGAACCTGTAGACCGTTTCCGCATCTGCCAACTTGGCTGGTTCGCTCTTGTGTGCTGGCGGGCCGGCGAGCGCCTCCGCGTAGATGGCCAGCCGCTCCGGCGCGGTAGACAGCACACGTCGCACCGGCGGAGCGAGACCGTCCTTCACCTCGTAAAGCCGCAGTTGTTCGGGCAGTAGATCGTAGGCGTCGAGAGCCCGGAACCAGTCCTGGTCCTTCTTCAGTTCTCCAATCAGCCAGCGCACCGAGTTGTTCATAGCCGCACCTGCAGATGCGTGCGGCCGAAAATCAAACCCCTTCAGCAGTGCCCAGGCGTCCCGGGACGCTGCTCGGGGCGCCCATGTTTCAAGGGCATAGAGTCCGAACTCCACAGCCACAGCACGCTTCAGTGCAGGCTCGCTCACCCCTGCCTGCTGTGCCGGCCTACGGAGTAGCCTCAGCACTCGGTTCCGCCAATTCGTGCGGTCACGGGCCACAGACGATCGATCCTCTCACCCCGAGGTTCGGGCAGCGGCCAACTAGCTCGTCGATGGTGACCGCCTCAACGTGGCTTTGCGAGCGCAGTGTCTCGCTGTGCTTGCGGAGGATTTCCAGGTAGGAGCGCTTGCCGCGGGTTCGGTCGCGAGGTACTGCGATGAACCCCATGGTGTAGGCGTGCGGGTGGTCGTCTGCCCACGCCGGGAATTGCTTGATGCGTCGCGCCAAGAGGTAAGGGTTTCGCCAGTCCTTCACATCGACCCCGATGGAGAAGCCATTGGGCCATGTGGCCACGGCATCCAGTGCATCGAGACCCGGATAGACGACTACGCGGGCTCCCCGCCGTGCCAGGGCCTCTGCCAACTCCAACTCTGGTAGGCCCGGCAGGGCGATGAAGAGCACGAGTTCGCTGCGAAGCCGCCACGCACCAGAGGCTGGTCGCAGCTCGGGAGCCGCCTGAGTGCGGCGCTTCGCGCATCGCCAGCTCGGACATTTCCACGACCCGCTGAGGTCAGGTGTCATCCACTGCGTGCACCCGCGGCAGACGGCGACGTGACCATCAACTGTCGCTTCCTGAGGCACAGGTTCGTAGGATTCGTCCAGCCAATTGGCCCATGGGGGCACATCAAGAAACTGGTTCTTCCGCCCGACCATCTGAGCCGCCGACAGGACGGAGTTCTCGGTCACCATCATCCGCCAGACGGAGTAGAGCTCCGGCCGCCCCAATGCCTTCGCCACGTCCTTGACGTGTTGGACCAACGAGCTTTCGTGTACGTCAGCTACTACATCCTGTGTCGATCGCACCCACTCCCGGCAGAACTCGCTGGGCGCACCGTCGATGACGAGGAACTCGCCCTCGGCCTGCACGTCAGGTTCGAAGACAAGGGGCCAGTGTCCGAGGGGGCGCTCGGCGCACCAGTCCCAGACGAGGTCACCCACGCCCACTGGTCCCTTGTGCCCATCTCGAGCGCAGGCCACGGCAAGCCGGTCAAGGCCAAGCTGCAGGCGACCGTCGTATGGGCGCCGCCGATCCACGTCTCCCCGCCACGCCGGCAGGGAGACGAGACCGGAAGCGATCAAGCTGAGAATGACTTCCGAATCGCGCTGTGGGCTGCTGCGGCCGGCGAAGGGTGGAGATGACTCCATGATCCACACCCTCGCACGGTAGGTCGCCTTGCAGGTCCAGGCGAAAGCAAAAGCGATTCTTCGCCAACGCCTCCACTCGAATGGGTGAGACCTGCAAGCTGCTTCGGGGTGCGTTGTCGGAATGCCGTGATCGCGCGAAGAGTGATTCGGCTGGTCTTCAACGATCGGGCTGCTCGGTCGGCAGGCGTCCTGGTCGGCCGTTCGGCGGCTATCACGCTCTGTAGTAAGTGGCTGAATCGGATACCACTTCACCTGAGCCGGAAATAGTTTCGGTTCCTAGGTGGTTGGGTCAGGTCGGCGAAGGGGAGGTGTCGGGGCTGAAGCTGTTCAGCATGAAGGGCGGCGTGACGGAGGTCGTGCCGCGGCTGGCCGATGAAGAGGCCGAGGTGCAGGAACTCGTCGAGGCGCACATGGAGGCCATGCTCGGGGTGACGTTCCTGGCGAGCGAGTACGGCACCGGACCGGTGCATGGTGGCCGCGTCGACTCGCTGGGCATCGACGAGAACGGCTCCCCTGTCGAAGTCGAGTACAAGCGTTCGACTGACGCGGGTGTGATCAGCCAGGGCCTGTTCTACCTGGCCTGGCTGATGGATCACCGGGACGCCTTCCGGCGCCTGGTCCGCGACCGGCTCGGTGCGCAGGCTGCGGCTCGGGTGCGGTGGAGCGCGCCGAGGCTGATCTGCGTGGCCGGCGACTTCACGCGCTACGACCTCCATGCGGTCCGCGAGCACCGGCACTCCATCGACCTGGTGCGCTACCGGATCTTCGGCGACGAGCACTTCGGCCTGGAGACCGTCGCCTCGGCAGGCGGGACCCGTACGCCGGCGAGGGCGGGGCGCCGCCGGGGCCCGGCCCGGGAGAAGCACGCCGGGCGCGGGGACGGGGCGATGGGCGAGCTGGCCGCGGCGGTCGACGAGACGCTGCTCGGGCTCGGCGAGGGCGTCACCAAGGTCGAGAACCAGACCTACATCGCCTACCAGCGGCTGCAGAACTTCGCCTGCGTCTGCCCGCGGAATAGCAGGCTGCTGGTCTACCTCAAGGCCAGCCCGGCCGAGGTCGAGCTCGTTCCCGGGTTCAGCCGGGATGTGACGGGGCTCGGCCACCATGGCACGGGCAACCTGGAGGTGCGGCTGCACTCCGAGCGGGACCTGGAGCGTGCCCAGGAGCTGTTCCGGATGAGCTACGCCGCGGCGTAAACGCGCGAACGGCCAGTGCGGCACTTTGTCGTTGTGGGTTTGGGGCGTGGTGCTGGCCTTTCGGCGGTGCGGATAGTCGAGTGGCGGTGGGTATTCAATGTCGCGGCGATTCCCCGGTTTGGCTAACCGGGGATCGCCTGCTATACGTACGACCGTTTGGCGGCATCGCCGGGTCGTGGCGAACACCTGGCACTGGCCTACTCGAGTGGGGAAAGGCCGTGTGCCGCCTGGGCTCGGCTCGCCGGATGAACGGCTGGGCCCGGGGCCGCGGTATCGGGCCAGGCGTACTCGCTGTACCGGGTGCCGTCGGCGATGTGCTGGAGCGCTACAGCGAGGTAGGGCGGAAGCGGCTGGGGCAGGCTGGTGGTTTTGTGCCACTGCCAGCCTTCGCATTTGTCCGGCTCGGGGTTGCCGATGCTGCCGTGCCAGCGGTCGCTTTCGAAGAAGAACGCGATCCTTCGCGAGCCGGAGCCGGTGGAGACGTGGTGCATGAGGTGCACGAAGCGCAGGTGGCCGGGGTCGACGGAGGCGCCGGTCTCCTCGGTGAACTCGCGGGCGGCTGCTGCGCGGGCGGGTTCGTGTTGTTCCATGAGTCCGGCCGGGATCTGCCACATGCCGGGGAAGACCTGTTGCTGTCGGCGCCGGCTCATGAGGATTTCGTCGCCCTGGCGGAGCAGGAGGTGGACGTCGGCGTAGTGGGACGCGTAGCTGCGCGTCAAGGCGGCGGTTTTCTCGGGCATCGTGCTCCTTGTGGGTCCGATGGGTGGCATGTGGGTGGTGCGGCGGCATCCCCGCCCCTGGGTGCGAAGCGGTTCTCTACCTGGCGTTCGGGTTGAACTCTTCGGGGAGGAGGGATCCGGCCCAGCAGTCGCGCAGGCGGCCCTGTGAGGTGATGCGTAGGCGGAGGGTGCCCTCCATCTGGAATCCGGCCTTGAGGGCCACGGCGCGGGAGGCGTCGTTTCCGACGCGGGCCATCCACGTGATGATCGGCAGGTCGAGGTCTTCGAAGTCCCAGCGGCAGATTCGGATGACCGCCTCGGTCGCGATGCCCTGGCCGCGGGCGGACTTGCCGATCCAGTAGCCGACCGAGGGTGCGTGCTTGGGGTGCTGGTGGAGGCTGATCACTCCGGCTGGCTGGCCCGCGGTGGTGGTGATGACGAAGGTGCTGTGGCTGTCGTGGTTGCGCGCGTTGGCCACGAACTGCTCGGCGTCAGGTCTGCTGTAGGGGCTGGGGACGGTGGTGTTGCGCTGGATCTCGGGGTCCTGGACTTCGGCCGTGATCCAGTCGATGTCGTGTTCTTCGGGGGCGCGGAGGGTCAGGCGGGCGCTGGTGAGGATCACAGGCGCGGCTCCGTTCTGCAGCGGACAGGCGACGGAGCGTACTGGGGCCGAGGCGGCCGGCGCGGCCCGTTTTTTGCGAAGTCCGGACGCCCGCCCGTGCAGCGTCCGGAACTGGGCGTACGTCAGCCGGGTATCAGTTCGTGAAGGCCGTTAACAGTGCCGACTCCTTGCACATCGCGGACTGCTACCGGCGCGAGGCGCTGATCAACACGGCCCTACCCCACGGTGTGCCAGCTCCCCGTCTGCGATGGCATGAGGAGAAGGACGGATGGGTTGTCCTGGGTTTCGACGCCGTCATCGGAGGTCGTATGCCCAGTGAGCCCTGGAAGCCCGAGGAGCTGTCGGCCGCGTTGGATGCATGGGCCGCGACGGCAGAGGCGCTTGCTCACCCGTCCGCTCAACTTCTACAAACCGGACTTCAACCAGTGGGCGACGGAGGAGACTTCGACGATTGGCGCGCCCTCGCCGGAGGCGTCACTGAGCACCGTCTACTGCCGACCTGGACGCCATTTCATCTCTTGGATCAACTGGCCGACCTGGAGGCTGGATGGCGCGAGGCTACCGCGGGCACCGCGGTTCTGCACCATGACCTCCGGCAGGACAACGTCCTGCTCGACACCAGTGGAGCGGCCTGGATCTGCGACTGGAACTGGCCCTGTCTTGGGGCAAGTTGGTTCGACCTTGCGCTGCTTTTGGCAACTGCATTCGCTGATGGGTACGACGCATCGGCGCTTTTCGCCCGCCATCCCACGGCCCAGGCCGTTGAAGCAGAGCAGCTGGACGCCGCCTTGGCCGCCCTTTCCGGCTTCTTCCTCGCTTCCGGAGCCCAGCCGCCTCATGTGTTCGGATCGCCGTTCCTGCGACAGCATCAAACCTGGAGCGGTGAGGTCGTTTTGCGGTGGCTTGCCGCGCGAAAGAAATGGGCGATTTGACATGGGTCCAGTTGCAGCGGTGCGTGCCGTCGCAGAGGAACGTCATCCTGCCGCTCAGGCAGCTCTTCTGGTACAGCATGACCGTCTGGGCCCTGAGCCTCCCTCGACTGGGATGACTGAGCGCGCTTCGCCCTTGAGGTACTGTCGATCCCATACGCGTTGTACGGGACCGTGTAGTCAGGAAGCTGGTCGGCGGGGTGCCAAGCGATGCCGGCGCACCTCTGGAACAGAGTCTGTGTTGCACCCGTGAGCTGATCATCACGCGGACGGTTTGTGAGCCGCGCAAAGGGGTAGCGTCCCTCGGTTTCCCGGCCAGGGGCGCTGCTTGTGTGGGCGGCGCTTGGGCTACCTTTGCGCCCTGCGGTCGCTCCGCGACCTGCGTTGTGCGAGCCGACACGGGGGGACTGCTGAGCATGAAGGAGAACCGCGGCCACCAGGCTGAGAAGGAAGGCCACGAGGATGGGGCGCTGAACGCCCTGGTGCAGGCCCTCACTGCCCGGGGTCATCGTGCCGCCATCACGGCGACCCCGGACCGCGACCCGGATCACCCGCTCACCGTGGAGAGCATCCTCACCGTAGATGGCATCGACTGGGTCGCCGAGCACATGCTGCTCACACGGGACAACCGGCTCCCCTCGGCCACCGCCACCACCACGAAGGCCCTGCAAGGGAAGCTGGAGACCATTGCTGCTGTTCACGGCTGCGCCCTGAACGTTTGTGTACTGCCGCAGCGTCGTGGTGAGGCCCAGGAACGCCCATACTTCGACGAGGTAGAGACCCTCGCCCGGGATGCCGCGGCGACCGGTGCCCAACGGTTTGCAGAGGACGGTTTCACGTCGGTTCAGCCCTTGTGCTGGCCGCCCGGGATGGTGTTTCTGTCGTTCTGGGAAACCATCACTGGCAACCCGAGCCTCGCTGAGCAGATCCGCGAGGGAGCGGGGGCGGCCGTGGAGAAGAAGCTCACCAAGCAGCTGAAAAGCGCCAAGGACGTCGGCTACCCGGTCATGCTCATTCTCGATCAGCACATGGGCCCCAAAGACAAGACAGGGACGGTATTCTCGGTCACCCAGCCAGCGGCCACTGTCCTATCCGCCGTGCAGCCCTACCTCGACAAATACCCTGGAGTCGTGGACCTACTGTGGCTCCGGCCGCCTGGCACCGATGTACTCCAACTTCTCCGAGGGGAACTCCCCACGCCCGAATCCGCTACGTAAGATCGTTGATCTGAGCAGCGTGGCGGCGATGACCTGCGGAAACGAGAGGCGCCCCCCGTTCCCGACCGGAGGCGCCTCTTCCCTACCAGTTGCGTCAGAGCGCTGGGCGACGCTCCAGCCCATGACTTGGTTTCGCCAGCGGTGAGATCATCACTGGTGGGTATGGCGTGATCGTGTTGCGGAGGGGAAGAACGTGGCCAGGGATTCGGCGTTGCGGGGATATCTGCTGGAGGAGTCGCTGGCCTGGCTGTTGCGATTCTCCGGCTACCGGCTCCTGGTGCACGAAGACCAAGATCCCGTGGAGCTCGTAAGTCAAGGTGACACACTCCGGGTCCGGGGGCGTGGTGCACTGCATCAGGTGGACGCGCTGGGCGAGTTCGCGTTCACGCCGGCGTTCTCGATGCCGGTGCGGCTCTTTCTTGAGGCGAAGTTCTACAAGGACCGGGTCGGGCTGGAGATCGTGCGAAACGCGCACGGCGTCGTGCACGACGTGAACGAGAACTTCATGACGCATGCCGGGAGGCGGCCGCGGCAGCGCTACCAGTATTCGTACGCCTTGTTCTCCGCGAACGGATTCACCGCTGAGGCGCAGAAGTACGCGCTTGCCCATCAGCTCTCGTTGGTGGATCTCTCCGGCGCGTCGTTCGCCTGGCTGCTGGGGGCCATTGGTACGACAGCGTGGACATTGGACAAGGCTCAGAAGCACCTGGGGTCGTCCGAGCCGTTCCCGATGACGTGGCTCCGTACCGAGCTGCGAAAGGCGTTGGGTACCGCACCGGACCATCTGCTGCCAGCGGTTCCGGTCGCTGAGGGGAATTTTAAGCAAGAGGCGACCGCGGCTATTGTGAGTTTCGTCGCGGCTATGCAGCAGCGCAGCGACGCTGAGCTGCTGCTCGGGTTTCCGGCGGCCCCGTTCATCCTGCCGCTGGCCGCCGACGATCACCATGCATTCGTGGCGTATGCGGATGCCCAGCCTGACCACGCGGTGCGGATCCGGCGGCGGGGCAGCGGCGGCTCGGCGGAGTGGACCCTGTCGCCGTTGAGTGCGGAGAGCGCGTATGAGCTCGCGTTCAAGCTGCCGGAGCATGTGGAGGACTGGATCAGCGATATCGCCGAGAAGGAGCGGGGCCGCACGCTGGAGGTGAAGGAGCAGTTCCTGTCGGCGATAACGATCTATCGGATGAGCGGCGGTGGGGTGCGCGCCTACCAGCTCCGCTATGAGGCCAGTTCTTTGTCGCGTACGTGATGTCAGTCGAGACGCTGGCCTCCCCGCGGGTGCAGGGAGGCCAGCAGTTGGTTAAATCGGCAGGTAGGGGCTGGGCTTGTCGTGCCAGCTGATCGTGAGTGCATCTCGTGCCCGAGTGGTTGCCACGAAGAGCAAGGAGCGAGCCTTGCGTTGCTCCCGCTCGTAGCGCGGCGGGTCCTCGGCGCGGTAGCGGTCGATTACGTGGGTACGAGGGATGATGCCGTCGCTGGCACCGACGATCGCCAGACGTTGGTACTCCAGGCCCTTGAAGCGGTGCATGGTGCCGACGTGGACTTCGCCGTCCCCCTTGGGACCTTCCTTGGTGAGCTCAGCGCAGGTGATGCCGGCCTTCGTGATCAGGTAGTACATGGTCTGGCTGACCATGTCGCGATCGGCGACGCAAACGGCGATGTGCCCGCTCGGGTCACGCGGAGAGCCGTTCTCGTCGGTCGAGAGTTCGCTGCGCCAGGCGGCGAGGGTGGTGGCGAGGCCGGCGAGTTCGTCGTCCCAGGTGCCGTACGGGGTGAAGGTAGGGGCAGGGCCGTGGAGCACGGACCGGTAGCCCGCGAGGTTGTCGGTGCCGTCATCGAGGTCGTCGTAGCCGCCCTTCAGGGCGGAGTTGCGCGGTTCGACGACGCGCAGCGCGTCGGCGAGGATCTCCTTGGTGGTGCGGTAGCTCAGGGTGAGGCGGGAGGACCGCCCGCGGATGTTGATGCCGAGAGCGCCGAGTGCGACCTGGTGGTCGTAGATGCGCTGGTGGGTATCGCCGGCGATGAACATGTCGTTGGGCAGGTCCGGGTCGGCCATGGCCCGAAGCATCTTCCAATGCGCGGGGCTGAGGTCTTGGGCCTCGTCGACGACGATGTGGCGGTAGCGGAAGCCGAGGTAGCGCATGCCCGAGCTGTTGTCGCGGTGGATGAGGTCCTTGCCGCCGACCTCCTCCTTGTACTCGCGGCGGGCCCGGATCTTCGCGGCACGTTCGATCTCGAAGCGGGCGGCGCGTTCGGAAGCCTGGCCCCAGGTTTCCACGCCGAGCTTGTCGAGACGGGCGGTGAACTGCTCGATCAGCTTCCAGATGTGGTTGCGCTCGGGCCGGGTGAGGGAGCGGCCCCGCCCGGCGCGGCGCGCCTGGAAGTAGGCGGAGCGCGTGGGTACAGACTGGCCGAGGATGACCTGCTCCCACTCTTCGAGCAGGAACTCCGCCTCCCAGCGGCGGTCGTCGAGTTCCGCGAGGAGCTGGCGCATCTCGTTCAGCGCCACGTTGTCGTAGACGCGCTGCCGGCCGCGGCCGGGCGCGGTGTTTTCGCCGAGCACTCGTGCGGCGAGCTGGTCGATGTGGGCGATCTCTACGCGAGCCAGCAGCTCGGGTTCGATGAGCGAGGCGAGGCGCAGCCGCAGGTCGGTGGTGAGGTTCTTCGTGAAGGTGGTGAGCAGGATCGGCTTGTCGTGACCAGGCGGCAGCTGTTCGGCCAGGTGCTTGACCCGGTGCAGAGCAACGATGGTCTTGCCGGTGCCCGGTCCGCCCGAGACGCGGGCAGGGCCGTTGTAGTGACGGTGGACGATGCGCTCCTGGGTGGGGTGGAGGAACACCTTCCAGGCACGGAAGTCGCCTTCGTCGATGGCGGCCTGCACAGCGTCGTCGACGGCGGTGACCTTGGTGCGGGTCAGGGCGGCGGCGAAGTCGCCAAGGTCCGGCTCGTGGCCGAGCTCGACGGGCTGGGTGATCTCCTTGCGGACCTCGTCGATGTCCATGCCGGCGGCCAGGCCGTACAGGACGTCCTTGGACAGCAGGGGGGCGCCCTCGACGAGCTGATCCAGCTCTGTGCTGTCGGTGACCGAGAGGGCCAACTCGATGAGCTGGTCCGCGACACCCAGGTCGCGCAGCTGTTCGGCGGTGTACGCGGCGAGCAGCGTCGGCGTGGCCGGAGGCTCTGCCGGTTCCACGACGGGGGACGGCGCCGGCTCGACGGGTACTTCCGTCTGGTCCGGCTCGGCAGGCGTGAGCGTGATGCCAGCACGGCGCAGGGCGCTGTCGCCGACGACGGCCAGGTCGACGAACTCAATCTCGCCGGTGACGCGGTTGACCGCGACCTGGAGTTCCTCGTAGACATCTCTGCGGTGGCGGACGGCGATGACGAGCCAGCTCTCGGTGCCGTCCGCATCGACACCCGTGGGTGCGAGGAGGGCGCGGTAGGACTGGTTCACGCGGGCGGACCAGATCCGGGAGTCGCCCTTCAGCTTCTTGAGCTTGAACCCGGGAAGGCTGGGGTTCTTTCGGAAGTCGTGGCAGAAGTCGTAGAACTGGGCCTTGACCGAGCGGTCAAGCTTGTACAGCTCCTGTTCGGCCTTGCGGTACAGGCTGAGCCGGGCGGTCATCGGGTGGTGCCTTCCGTGTCGGGGAGCTGTTCGAGCAGCGTGTCGAGGTGGTCGAGCCAGTCGGCGGCCGTGCGTACGGTCCAGCCGTCCTTGGTGTACGCGGCGTCCCGGCGCTGAGCCTCGGGGTCGTCGGCCCCGCAGTGCGCGGTGACCACGGCGATCTTGAGACCGCGGGTCTGCCACGCAAACTCGGCCTGCCAGCCGCTGGCGCCCAGTTCGAATCCGAAGACGGGTGCCTGCTTGCCGCGGTCGGCGAGGGATTCGGCGAGCCGAAGCAGATCGGGCGACGCCTCCGAGTCCTCGCGCAGGATCTCCAGGATGTCCTCGTCCCAAGCGGCGTCCCGGATGATCCGGCGCAGCGCCGCCTCGGCTGCCGAGTCCTCGGCCGGCTCCGGGACGGCGGGCTGGACGGCTGGCTCGACTGCCGGAGTGAGAGCAGCGGCGAGGGACTCGAGCTCGCCGAGTCCACCGCACACAGCGAGTACTTCGACCTCGAAGTCCGCCGCCTTGCTGCCTGCGAGCTGAACCCCGTCGCCTCCGGCGAAGGACAGGAACTGGGTGATGTTGGTCCAGTACAGCCAGGACCGCCATCGCAGCTTGTGTTCGTCCGTGTCGAGGACGGCATCCCTGTCGTCCAAGATGGCCAGTGCGGTCCACCGCAGGTTCTCGAGGTCTGCGGCATCCAGCGTGAACAGGATCGGTAGGCCGTGCTCATCCTGGGTGCGGAAGACGTGGACGGGTCCGATGCCCGTCGCGTCGGGGACGATTGGTTTGTGGTGCTGCTCGCCTGCCCCGAGTACTGCGAGCTGTTCGCGCAGCGCGGTGACGAGCTCGCTGCGCTTGCCTGTCGCGGCGACAGAGGCCGTTGCAGGCACGCCTGTGAGCCCGGTGACCAGCGCTCGTGCCCGGCGCGCCCAACGTGCGGCTTCCGGATCACGCAGGTAGGCGATCAGTGTGTCGATCGGGTTGGCGAAGACGGCCTCGCCGAAGTGGGCACGGTTGCCGCCGTACTGCTCGTACGCCGACTTCGCCCGCTCCTGAGCTGTGCCCCGGTACGGTGGCCACACCGGACGGGTGCGGCCCGGCCGCTGTTCGAACAGGTCGATGTCCGCCCACGTGATCTGGAAGACTAGCTTCCCGTCGGCGCGGAGCCGCGTGCGCTGAGCTGCGTTCTTCGCGATGAGGTTGTGTTCCCGGCTGGCGTGGAACCGGAAACCTTCGAGATAGACGTGGACGCTCTGCGTCGGCCCACCCACGCGCGTGAAGGTGAAGTCGGTTCGTGTGCCTTCGAGCTGGCGTTGGGCGGTGAGCCGCCAGTGCATGACCTCGGAGCCGTCGGTGAACCGCAGGTGGCCGCTGGCATGGCCATCCTCGTCCAGGGCCGCGTCGTCGGCGGCCTTCACCCAGTCCCGCAGCGCGGTCAGGAACCGGGCCTCCAGGTCGGACTCGACTTGAGCGTCCAGTCCGACCAGTCCGGTGTGATCCACATCGCTGACGTCCCAGCCGTCTTCGCCGTCGCCCTTGAACAGCAAGGATTCAAGCATGGTCAGCGCTGCCTGCCGCGAGACCACGTCCTGGAACTGCTCGGGGGTGTAGCGGTGCAGGCATCGATGGCAGGCCCGGCGCTGCTCCTCCGCGCATGGGCACGCCTTGAGCTGCTCGTACGCTCGGGCGAGCGTGTCACGGAAGGCGTTCCGGTCGGTGAGCCGGTCCAGGTAGCCGGTGCCTCCGGGCAGGCTGTCGAACAGCACCAGGAACCAGCGCCGCTCCCCGCTGTCGTTGTCCGGCATAGACGCCACAGTGGTGTCGAGGTGCTGGGGGTCGCCACCGAAGTGCAGGTCCACGCCGAGCCGCAGGGCGGCACGGAACGAGTGCACCTTGGCGTCCACGTCCGCGGTCGCGGCCGGGATGAGGATGCGCAGGGCCTCGGTCTCCAGCTGGTGGGCGAGCAGCACCGGTTCCTGGGTGACGCCGTCCTTCTTGCCGCGCCGCAGTGGGCACCACGGGCGGTGGTGCTTGAGCTGCGGAGCGCGGGCTGCAGCCGAGTCGAGGGCGTCGGTGTCATGGTCGAACACCGGCCGGCCGTCCGAGGTGGCAGCCCCGCAGGCGGTGCACACGTGAAACGGGTTCAGCCGTACCAGGTGCCCGGCAAAGTCGTCCCGGGCCGGAGCGTCGTAGCGGACGGGCCCCACATTGATCCGGCGGATCATGGCGCTGCGGCAGTAGTCGACCCCGAAGGTCTCGCGGTCATGCCGCCAGGAGAGGCCCCGCTCGATCTTTTCGACCGGGATGTCGACCGCGTCCACGACAGTGTAGGAACGGCGGTCGCGGTCGTCCTTGTCGTCGCGGATCCGGGCGTCTTCTCGCTTGTCCCGCGAGGTCACCGTGGCCGGCTCGACGATCTGGAACAGGCAGGAGCCGTCGTCGGCGATCTGGCTCGTCTTGCACCTTGGGCACGGCGAGCGGTCGGTGGCGGCGTCGTCGGTGCGGACGTAGCCGCAGCCCGGGCATACGCGCCACGTCCGCCACTCCTGCCGCCCGCCGGTGGACAGCTCCAGACCGGTGATCTCGTGCCGGTAGCCGTTGACGTAGAAGGTATTGCCCGGCGCCAGCTCCTGGAGGGCGAAGCGGCGGGGCCGCTCGTAGGAGAGGGTCTCGGAGGTGTACAGGACCTTCCCGGTCTTCGGGTCGATGCCGTCTTCCCCGTACAGGGTTGCCGACAGCGTGGTTGTCGAGTCGATCAGCGCGTAGTTCGGCAGCAGGCCCAGGTCGCAGAGCGCGCCTTGCGCCGAGGTCTCGCCCAGGTGGAGCAGTCGCTTGCCCACCCCGCGGCGCTCGGCGTCCAGCTCAGCCTTCTGGCGGGCCTGGTCCGGATCGGACTCGTGCAGATCGCCATGGGCCTCGTCGATCTGCCGTAGGCGAGCCCGCAGGGCGTCCTCTGCTCGCCGCCACTCCCGCTCCGCCTCCTCCACCTTGCTGCGCAGCCCGTGGGTTGCGTACTCCGCCAGGTCGGCCTTGGCCTGGTCGTTGACTCCGGTGGGGAACAGTCGCAGGAATCCCTTGACCAGCTCCGCGCCCTGGTCGATGGCCAGCTCCACCAGGTCGTTCAGGTAGCCGGACGGCCCGAACAGGCGAGGTGCCTTGTGCGGCAGCGCGCGCAGGACGATGCCGTCCGCCCGGACGAGGCGGCCGGCGGCAGCCAGATCCAGGAGGTGGGCCAGGTATTGCCGGCGCAGGATCTCGATGGCGGAGAGGTGGCAGCCGGGCGGCACGATGGTGCCGGCGATCAGGTCCTTCGGGCGTTCCAGGAAGTACAGGTCGCGGCGGCGCCGATCCGGGATGGTCAGTAGGAAGGCGTTGCCGGTGCGGCGCCCGGCCCGGCCAACCTGCTGGGCGTACGAGGCGGGACGGCGCGGCAGCGCGGCCAGCACCACTGCTGACAGGTCACCGATGTCGATACCCATCTCCAGCGTGGGGGTGCACGAGAGCACGTTGGGGTCCTTGAATCCGCCGCCGCGCTTGAACGCCTCCTCGACCTTCTCCCGCTGCTGGCGCTTGAGCATGCCGGTGTGCTCCGCCGTGACCACCTGGTACGTGCCCGCGCCGCGGTACAGGCGCCGGTAGTAGTCGTGCGTGTAGTCGCGGTCGCGGTGGTGTATCCCCAGGCCCTCGGGTCGGTCGCCGGCCACCAGGCGGCCCGTTCGGCACCGGTAGGAGGGGCAGGGCTGGTCGTGCCACTGGTCTAGCAGAGACGGGTGGACCGTCTGCTCCCAGAAGCACACCGGACAGCGCACATACGAGGACCGCACCTGATCGTCGTCCAGGAGTTGGGCGACGATGCTGCCGGGCTTGAGCCCGTAGACCCGCACCGACGTGTCGTTCGGGGTGCGGACCGACACCAGGCCCATCGAGGCCAGTTCGGGCAGCAGCCGACTCCACAGCTCGGGCGCCAGCTCACGCGGCAGCTCCAGGCACCGCCCGGCCCACCGCTCGTACCAGGACAACCGTCCGGTCGCGAAGTCGAACTCGCTTCCGTTTTTGGTCTGCCCGAGCAGGAACACCGGGGCGGCGATCCCCTTGGGGAACGCACGCATGCCCGGCTCGCGCTTGCCCCAGATGTAGTACCTGCTGGTGCCCGCCTCGTCGATGTACTTGTTCAGCCACTGGTGGGCGACCGCACCACGGGTCCGCAACCGCTCGAGGAAGATACGTACGAACGCCAGGTACCGGGCGTCGTCCTGCGGCACGAGGGGCAGGCCGTCGCGTACACACTCCTCGTGGAGCTGCTTGACCAGTGCGATCACAGCTGCCGGATCGTCGATGCGGACCTGCGCGGCGGCGGTCCGGGTCAGCTCCAGCGTACGGCCGTTGCGCGACCGGAATCCGAACTCCATCAGGGTCTCGAAGGCGAGGCGTTGGCCGATGAGCCGCCAGGTCTTCAGGTCCCCGCCGCGGCCCTGTCCGGACAGCAGCCTGTCCACGCCCTTGAACCCGTGCAGGTCCGGTGGCACCACCGCGGAGAGGGTGTCCTTGTCCGTAGTCGCTTCGACCACGTTCGCGATCACGTCGTTGAGCGCGGTGGGCTCGTCATGCCGCAGATGGCCCGCCAGGAGAGCGCGGAGAGAGAAGGTGAACGAGCGGTTCGCCACGAACCCGGCTCGGTGGGCGGCATCCTGCACCGAGTCGTTGAACATCAGGGTCTTGTCCTCGTGGAGCTCCTCGTTGAGCTCCCCGCCGGTGAACAGCTGCGTGATCGACGCAGCAGCCATCGCAGCCGCACCAGTGCCGAGGTAGCGGATAGCGTTGCGCTCGCCGCACGCCGGACACCAGTCCTCCTTGGCCGCGGTGTTCGCCGTCTCCCCAAAGTTCACCAGCACGAAGGCCGAGTCACGGGCAGTGACCCGCGGCTCCTTGGTGTCCCGGTCGTAGTCGTTGAGGGGGTCGGGCAGCCGCAGCCGCTTTCGGGTGCCGTCCAGCACCATCAACGTTCCGCCTGCCCCCTGCGACGCTACCGAGCCGGTCTTGCCGCTGGTCGCCGTCATGAGCGCAGCGCCGGAACCCTCACGAGCCTCCCGGTCGGTCGCAGCGATCAGGTTCCGTACTCGCGCCTTGTCTTGCCCGAGGGACGACCGGCGGATCTTGTACGTGTCGAACTGGACGTCGTGGTCATCGCTCTCGGGCGAGAACACCGCCCAGCCCGACCGTCCGCAGTCACGGCAGTAGACCGCCGGCAAAAACAGGTTGGCGCTTTGGCCAGAAGTGGCCGTTGTCACCGGAGCCGTACGCCCGCTGTCCGCCGCACTCGCATCCGCCATGCCCGCCGCATCCCAGCGGAACTCAGCCTTGGGCCAGGGCAGCACACCGCGCAGAAGACGAGACACCGAACGCGCCCATTGGTGCACCTCGACCTGCACGAACGGCCGAGGCTCGGAAGGCGTGGACTCCGGATCGCGCGCGTGCGACAGCAGCGCGACAAACCGTGCCAGCGCCTCGGCGGCCTTCTCAGGCTGACGAGCCACCGCCTGCGACCAGCCGGCCGCACCGGCCCGCCACATCACATCCAGCACCTCGGCGCTGGTCTTCACCTCACCACTGAGCGCCTGCATCACCGCGCGGGTGAACAGGTGCCGCTTGAGGTTGGCACCGAGCACGAACGGATCGAGGTCACGGACATCCGTCACCTTCTCGATCAGGTCAAGCAGCGCCTCGTCGCCGGCAGTCGGGTCAGGCAGCGCCAACAGCTCGTCGGGGGTCGGCATCGGCTGCATGGTCACTTCGGTGAGAGGAGCGAACTCGTCCACCGACAGCCGGTTTTCCCCGACGATCGACTCCGCGGTGAACTGGGTGCCGAAGACGTGCGTCGCCACCTCCAGCAGCTGGCCCACTCCGTCCTCGTCCGTCCCCGAAGCGAGCGTCGCCGACGTCGCCACTGGACAGATCTTCCCCAGCGGCCGCCCCTCCTCCGACGCGCCGACGGCCGCCGCGAGCCGGCGCAGTAGCATCCCGACGTCCGTCCCCTGCGCGCCGTCGTAGGTGTGGAACTCGTCCACGACGACGTACTGGATATCCGACTCCCGCCACAGCGGCGCATCATCGGCACGCTGGAGCAGCAGGTCCAGCATTTTGTAGTTCGTGATCAGTACGTCCGGGGGCGACATCTGCATGTCTGAACGCCGCGTGCGCACCTTCTCGTACTGCGTCGCGGCCCGCTCGCCGATGTACAGCCCAGCCGACAGCTTTCCGAGCTCGGCGTTCTGCGTGAGCAGGTCGTTGATGCGCTGCGCCTGATCGGTGGCGAGGGCGTTCATCGGATACAGGAAGACCGCCTTGACGCCGGTCTTCCCCGCCTCGCGCTCCCGTCGGCAATGATCGAGCACCGGGTACAGGAACGACTCCGTCTTGCCGGAACCGGTGCCGGTTGTGACCAGCGTCGGCTGCGGCGTGTGCCCGTGCGCGGAAGTCAGCCGTGCGAAGGCGACGGCCTGGTGCGCGTACGGCCTGAACCCCTCCCGCTGCCATTCGAGATGCCGGCGCCAGTCCTCACCGGCCACGGTGAAGGGCGTTCTGATCCGCAGGTACGGCCCTCGGAACATCCCAGAGGTCTCGTCCCCGAGGAACCGGTGCAGGGCCTCGCGCGCGCCCTCGTCGGTCAGCGCGTAGGTGGTCGACAGGTACTGCAGCAGGCTCTCCTTGAGCCCCCGCGCCTGGAGCGTCGGCCTCATGACTGCGGCACCTCCTGCTTGACCGGATCCCATTCACCACGTGCCACGGCCTCATCCAGTCGCTTCTGGAACACGGCATGCGCCGCCCGCATCTCGGCCTCACGGTCCGCCTTGTGGAAGGGCGCGGTGTAGCCATCCGGCACTGGGGCCTTGGCGGGGTCGGCCCGGTACGCCTCGAACTGCGCCCAACTCTCCTTCGTCTGGCGCTGACCGATCGTGCGGGCATTGCCCGCAATCTTCCAGCCCTCGGAGTCGAACCAGGTCACGGCCTCGTACTTCTGGAGCACGGGGAAGCGGCCCCGGTACGCCGCGATGAGCGCGTCGGCATCCATGCCGAGCCATACGGCGACCAAGGCGTCGATCTCTACCAGGGCAGACCGGCGGGCTCGCTCGCTGCGGAGGGGTGTCTCGCGACGCCAGTCTGGGGACACATCGTGCAGCGGCTGAAGCCCAGGCCACTCGCCAGCCCACGGCTCGTAGGCGGGCCAGGTCGGGTCGTACAGCGTCGCCCAGAGATCCGCGTAGGCGCGGGTGAGACAGTTGAGCCGCAAGGTGCGGAGGAGGAGGGCCGAGGCAAGGGGATGAGTAGGGGTGGGAGCGGGCATGACTCTAGCGCCCTTGACCTGAAGGTCGCCCCGACCGGTTGCCCGGAGAAAATAGTCGAGCGGAAGCGAGGCCCAGAATCCGCTGACTAGCGCAGTGAGATGGAGATCCGGCATGGCAAGACTGTGCACGGCGTGAATGTGTGTTGTGCCTGGTGGTACGAGAGCGGCGTAGAGCGCACGCTCAGTGTTTGGGGCAATCATCTTGCGCCATGCAAGACGGTGAAAAGTGGCGTACCTGCGCTGAGCTCTCTCCACCAGCACGCCGTCGATCTGCGCTGGAGTCGCCTGCCCTTCCGGGATCTGATACGCCTGAGCGACCGTCTTCCGTGCACGGCGGATCGCAGTGTCGCAAGTACGCAGGCGCGTAAGGGCCTGATGGTCGGTCCACCGTTCCTGCTCGGAGAGGTAGGCACGGTTCCTGCCCTTCGCCCGTACGTAGGCGGTGTCGGGCACGAAGTCGTCAGCGAGAGCTACGAGATCAGCGCCGTATGCGTCGTTGCTGTTGGCGTCGTGCCGCTTGAACACGGGGGTAGCCACGCTAAGTTGCGTGCCCTTAAGTACTACATGTCGCCAGCGGTTCGGCTGGTACTCTCTGCCGGTGTTCGGGTCGGGTCGGTTGTAATCGATGAGGTTGTCCTTCTTGGCGCCGCTCTCGTGGTATCCCGAGGAGATCCGCGCAGCCGAACCAAGTCGCACCGGATAGTCAGCCAGCGCCTGGATCGCTGCCGATTCCCCAGTACTGACGGGAAACAGGAGACGGGCCTGCTCGATGGGCTGGCCGGTTTCGTTCAGCAGGCGCTGCCAAACAGACAGTTGCTGTGTGTCGACTCGAATTACACGGGCTCTGTGAGGACGCTCATCGAACTCACCGTTGCGGTATCGGACCCCCGGCACCTCGCCGGAACCGTCGTGCTCGGCCGAATGCCGCAGGGCGTCTGTTGAGACCAGCCACGAAAGATGATCGAAGGCGATTTCCTTAGGCTGGCCGTAGACGTGCACGCCAAAGTGAGCTGTGTGGCCAACCGGCTCGGGGAAGAAACGCTGTCCAGCGTTGACGAAGTCTCCGTGCACGCGCAGACGGCCGTATGCCGCCTCGCGGAGGTTTCCTTCATTATCTCCCGTAAAATGGGTGTCCGGGTGAACCATCCCGGCAGTGCCTCGCAGTGAGGAATGCGCCCAAACTTGGGACATGAATGCCCGGTAGAGATCTGGCTGGGTTCCTGTCAGCAATGGGTACATCTGTGGCGAACCGAAAACGGCGACCTGGGCGGTTGTATTCGTCAGCTCGCCGACCACGTAATGATGAGCCTCGGCGGACTCAAGAACCTTCTGGCGGCGTCGCTCCTTCTCGGCCACGGACGCTTTTTCCTGCAGCTCGAACCACGGCTCGTGCTCGGCAAGCACCGCAGACTCGTTCCACCGAGGGCGCACCCACGGAGGATTTCCGACCTGGAGGTCGAAGCCGCCGGTGCGCGCGAAGACGAGGGCGTACTCCAGCTCCCAGTGCAGGAAGCCCTGCTCCTCGGCGATGTCCCGCGTCTCCCGGAGCCACGGGAAGCGGTCCTCCGGATTGCCGGCGTCCATGCCCATGAAGCCGGGGAGCGTTTCCTCGTAACTCTTGAGTTCCTCCAGACTCGTGAAGCGGTCGATGAGCGTGCCTTCAGGCACGTCGGACGTGCCCAGCATGGCCTCCAGGAATTCCAACCAGTCCTCGAGGTCTTGAAGCGGGACGATGGATCGTCGTGTGGGCGTGCTCGATTTGGGCGCTGCGGGCTTTCCTCCGCCCTTGGCCTTGACTTCCTGCACCTCCACGATCGCGTTGTCCGCTGTCAGCTCGAGGTCCGCGAGGCTGGTCTGCTCGGGGCCGAGCGAAAAGAGTGCCGTCGCCTCGACAAAGCGTGGCCCGGAGCTTCCGGGTGGGGCCTGTGCTCCCGGTGTGTCCGCTGGGGCCGGCGGTTCCATGGGGAGCGGTGCGCCCTCGAGCACCCTGGTCAGGCCGTCTACCTCCGTGACCGCAGAGTGCACCGCGTACTCGCTCGCCGTGCCGTCCAGTAGGCCAGCCTTGTCGGCAGGCCAGAACCACAGGGCGCACCAGGCGTCCATGATCTTCTTCAGTCGCCAGTAGGGGGTGTCCGCGGCGTTGAAGAGATCTTCGAGGACCTTCTCCTTGGGCATGGCGTGCTTGGGGCGTTGGAGGAAGCCGTACTCCGGGTCGTCGGGGAAGGCGCCCCACACGTCGATGCGGCGTGCGATGGCTTGCTCAGAGAGCTCCATGCGCTTGGCGACCAGTGTCCAGAGGAACTCCGCCCGCCGGGCAGCATCACGCAGCCGGGTGAACTGTGACGGCGCTTCCGGCTTCGGCTCCTTGGTCTTGGGGTTGAGCTTGGGGCTGCCGTCCTTGTTGAGGTGGGCGGTGCTGCGTTTCGGTCGCTGGAGGATGCCCTTCTTCCAGGCTGCGAGATTCTCGACGTCCTCCTTCGCGAGCTCCTTCGCTTCCTTCGAGCTTGCGACCGCCGCCCACCCGGGGCTCGGCAGAAGGAACTGATGCACCGCGTCCTGGGGGAGGGGCTGGGGCTTGCCGTCGTCGAGGAACGGAAGCGGCGTCGGGGCCAAAGCTCCCTTGGCCTTGAGCCATTCCTTGTCGGTGACGTCGTCCGCCGGGAATACCGCTCGCCGTGCGCCGATCAGCGAATTGCCGCGCCGCAGGTGCAGGCCGAACCACGGCGCCCGCATGCCTGGATGCATGGTGTTCAGCCAGAGTGACACCTCGGCGAGCTCGACGCCCGTGCGGTTGAGGTCGACACCGTACGCGTTGTGGAGGGCGATGTATGCCTTGACCTTCTGCTTCTCGGCGAGGGCGTCGGCAGTCGGGATGCTTGTGCGGCGCTCTTCCTGGCGACGCCGCAGGTACTCCTCGGCCACTTGGTTGATGGCCTCGTTGAGGAAGGCTCCGGAGCCGAGAGCCGGCTCGCAGATCTTGTACTTGAGTAGCTCGGCGGCCCTCGTCTTGACCACGTTGCCGTCGGCGTCACGTTCCTGGTCCAGACGGTGCTTGAGCGTGAGCTCTACCGTGACCTGCCTCAGGGATTCGGGTGTGTAGTACGAGGCGGAAGTCTCCCGGTCACGGCCGGCGAGGCGGTAGACGAAGGAACCCTTCTCGTACTTCTTGACTCCCCGCAGGTTCTTGCGGGCGTCTTCCTCGCCGTAGTGGACCAGGGTCTTGTCCGGGTACTGGTCCTGCTTTCGAGAGGGGATCAGCCAAGAGCCCTTCTCCGGGTCACCGCCCTTGGCGACCTCGCACAGTTCCTCCTCGGCGATTCTGCCCGTGTAGGACATCAGGCCTTCGTAGACAGAGCCGAGCTGGTCGATGCCGAGATTGCGGTACGAGATGAAGCCTCCGCGCTCGCCACGCTTGCCCCTCTTCATCGTGAGCAGGCGGAGCACCTCGTGCAGGGCGGAGTTCCGCAGACGCAGGTCGAGCCAGCGTGGGTCGCTGTCCTCATCGCTGCGGGGGTCGACGAGGTTTCGGCCGATGAGTCGGACGGCTGAGGGCTCGAAGAGTTCGCTGCGCAGGGGTTCGAAGCGCAGGCCACGGTCCTCACTGCGGCGGGCGGCCTTTGCCCTGAGGGTCTCTGCGTCGTCGCCGGGCTGATCGTCGTCGTCCTCGGTGCCGTACGCCCGGTGGCCGAAGTTGACCTTGTTGAAGAGAACGCTCAGGGATTCGTACAGGTGGAAGCCGTTGCGGGCCTCTTCCTCGACGAGCTCCTCGTCGCGCTCGACGAGCTCACGCAGGCGGGCCATGGAGTAGCCGGCCTCGTAGCTGCCGTCGTCGGCAGGGAGAATGCCCAGCTCGGGTCGAGCCTCGGCGTAGAGGAGGAACAGGATCCGGTAGAGGTAGCGAAGGCTCTCGCGGGTGAGTTCCCGGGCAAAGGGGACCTTCGGGCTTTCGATGTCGGCTGGGGTGACGTCGTTCTTCGGCTCGGCCATCCGCTGAAGCACTTCGTTGGCGATGATCTCGACCGAGCGCTGAAGACCGTGGCGAACGTCGCCGGAGACGCCGGCAGCGTTGGCGCTGGAAGACTTCAGCAGCGCGTCGATGGCCCGGCTTTGGTCGTTCTCGCCGGGACGGAGCATCTCCAGGCTGAACAAGGCGGCGATGGTCGCGAGCTCGCCCTGCTGGCTACGGTCGTTGCGTTCCAGCGCCGCGTCGAGGTTGACCGCTAGGTAGCGGCCCTCATTGAAGGACTGCCGGTCGGCCAGGACGAAGACACCGCCGCACAGCAGCAGTACGAAGCGGGGACGGGGCCCTCCAGCTTCCCCGAGCTCGCTCTGGAAAAGCCAGGAGGCCAGGGCCGGGCCGGTCTCGAACGTCTCGCTCGCGCTCACCCGGAGAGGGGACAGCAGGCGGCCAGCGCCGTCGGCATCGAGGGCGGCGTCGTTGTCGGAGGCCCAGCCGCAGTCCAGGGCGACGATGCCGTGGCCGTGGTACGCCGCAGTCAGAGTGTGATCACGTCCTGCACGGTGGACCGCGACCTCGGTAGGCGTGGACTCGAAGCCGAGGGCGCCCAGGACTGTCTGGTGCCACTCCGCGAGTCGCTTGCGCCACTCAGCCTTGTTGTGGGTGTTCAACCGGGCTTCGTCGCCGGCGTCACGGTCGGCGGTATCGGCGAAGTATCCGCGTACGTCTTCTGCCAGGTAGGTGCCGCGCAGGCCGCGCAGCATCTCGCGGGGCGTGCGGCGAGGGTCCTTTTCGTCACCTTCGCGCAGGGCCCAGGTGGTGAATAGGCCCTTCTTGAGGTCGGTGCCGAGCTGTTCGGCGAAGTAGTGCGCGGACAGGTACTCGCCGCGGTTGCTGAAGGAGTCGAAGTCGGTGCTCATCAGGCGGTGCCTCCTTCAGTGGCGTTGAGCGGTTCGAGGACGGCGAGCAACCGCAGCATGGGCTCGCCCGTGGTCTCCAGGGACTTGATCAGCTTCAGCCGGCGGCTGGCGCTGAGATTGACCCCGCGCTTGCCCGTGCCGTCCGCGGAGAAGATGGCTTCCTGCTGCCAGTGGACGACCCGCTTGCGGTACGGGGCGAGGGTCTCCTCGATCTGTCGGCGGTAGCCGTCCCTGAGCTTCACGAGGTGCCGTTCCGCTTCCTCGATGGCATTGGGTACGAGTGCAGTGAGGCCGTCGATGTCGAGCGGCATGGACCGGCCGGGCATGGAGGGGCCCACGCCGTACTGCTCCAGTACGTCAGCGGTCAGGGACGTAACCTCGGGCGCGCCAGGGAGACCGTGAACGGCCATCCACTCGACGAGGGTCGGGCGACCCAGCGCGTTGGAGCAGATGCCCTGGACCAGGAAGGTCGGGGTGTCCACGGCGGCGGCGAGTACCGGGGCCTGGTGCCGGCCGACTTCCACGAGCACCTTGTCGGTCAGCCAGTCCATGACCGGATGGACGTCGGTGACGTAGGAGACGTTCGGCCACTGGGACTTGGAGGACTCCCGTGCCGCCTTCAGCCGTGAGGCCGCGAGGTCCTTGGAGAAGGTGATCCGCATACGGCCCGGCTCGTTCTTCCTGGGCATGATCTGCTGCTCGTCCAGGTAGGACTTGGGCAGCGCCTTGAGCCGGTACAGCAGGTCGCGCGGAGGTTCGAACGCGATGGTGCCGTCGTCGTCGCGGCGCAGGGACAGCTGGTCCTCGGGGTTCGGGCGGCAGACCTGGCGGAGCGCCTCGTCGAAGTAGCTGGCGGTGGAGTCGAAGAGGCTGGGGACGTTCGCACGCCGGATCTCGGGGTGTTCCGGCACGGCGCCGACCTGCCCGAGGAGACCGGCGAGAAATGCGGCACCTCCCTGCTGGGACTGCTTGAGCGACTCCTCGACGGTCCGGCCGGCGATCAGGTCCTGGGTCAGGCGGTTCTCTTCCTCCTTGGCCCGGTACAAGCCGGTGACCGCCTCTGCCGACCCCTCGATCTTGTGTGCCTCCTCCTCGCGCTTGAGGAGCTTCTCGCCCACCAGCCGGTCGTCCAAGGTGCGCGGCTGGCCAGTCGCGTCGTCCGTACGCCACGGGACGTCGCTGGTGAGGATGAGTGCCCGGAACTGCGGCTGGTGCTCCTGCCCGTAGCGGTCGATGCGGCCGTTGCGCTGCTCGATCCGGATCAGGGACCAGGGCAGGTCGAAGTGGATCAGCCTGTGGCACTGCTGGTGCAGGTTGACGCCCTCGGAGGCGACGTCACCGGTGAACAGGATGCGGACCGGATCGTCGCGCAGCCCGAACTTCTCGACGATGGCCTGCTGCTCTTCGTCGCTGGTGGACTCACCATGCATGACCTGCACCGCGCCGCCGAACGCCAGCCAGGGCTTGTTCGCGTCCGTATTGGCGCCTCGCGGGAAGCCAAGGATGGCCGGGACTGCCTGGGCCAGCCACTTCAACGTGGGGATGCGTTCGGAGAAGACCACCACGCGGGTGTCCGAGCCCGGTCCGACCCCCATCGTCCGCAGCTCGTCCACCAGCGCGGTCAGCTTCGCGGAATCCTCGTCCTGGATCTGCTCGGCCAGGGTCCGCAGGTCCAGCAGAGCGGCGAGTTCCGCCTGTCGTGCGGCTTCCCGGGCACCGTCCTGCGGTGCGTCCAGGGTCTTCAGGCGCGTCTTGACCGTTTCCAGCAGGGCCCGGTGCGAGGACAGAAAGGACTTCAGCAGCTGGTACGGCACGAGCTGGTGCCGACTGGCCGAGGGATGGTCCGCATCGCCTGGAATCCAGCGGGTGGCCAGCTCCTGGAAGACAGCCAGCTCCTTCTCGCCGGCCTGCACGTGGATTGGCTGCGAGGGCCCGCGGTCGGCCCAGGCCCCCTTCAACGAGTCGCGCACCTCGGCGGAGGTCTTCGTGCGCCGGATGTACAGGTGGCCGAGGTCTTCCACTTCGTAGGCGGAGGGGTTCGCGATGGCGGCTTCGTCCAGCATCATGACCAGCTCGGCGAAGGATTCGGCGCGGCCGTTGTGGGGTGTGGCCGAGGCCAGCACCAAGGCGTCGGTCTTGCGGGCGAGCAGGCGGGCGAGCTCGTTGTTCTTCGTGCCGCGGTTGACCAGGTTGTGGGACTCGTCGATGACGACGGCGTCCCAGTCGGCGTGCTCCAGGTGGTGTGCGTAGACGGCGCTCTTGAGGGTGTCCACGGAGATGATCGCGCGCTTGAAGTAAGCGAACGGGTTGCGGCCGGCGGGGATGTCCTGCTGGATGCGCTGGATGCCCGTCGAGTCCAGGCGTACGAGCGGGATGGCGAAACGGGTCCACAGTTCGCGCTGGAACTGCTCCAGCACGTGCTGCGGGGTCACGACCAGGATCCGTTCGCCGCGGCCGCGGCGAATCAGCTCGGCCAGGAGCACCCCGATCTCCAGGGTCTTGCCGAGGCCCACCACGTCCGCGATCAAGATGCGCGGCTGCGGGTTCTTCATCGACAGCGCGAGTTCGGCCGGACGGAGCTGATGCACCTGCTGGTCCATGAGGAAGCCGTCGGCCAGCGCCAGCCCGTGCTCGGTCTGCGGCA
Organism: Streptomyces sp. NPDC058157; assembly: GCF_042884105.1. Taxonomy (NCBI): domain Bacteria; kingdom Bacillati; phylum Actinomycetota; class Actinomycetes; order Kitasatosporales; family Streptomycetaceae; genus Streptomyces; species Streptomyces sp. NPDC058157. The sequence goes on along the minus strand of NZ_JBHVUQ010000008.1, from coordinate 24,024 downwards.
GGAACGTCTTGCGGATCACGGACTCGAGGAACAGCCTGCCGCGTCGGTGGTTGGGAGAGTCGTCCGGGACGAGCCGCGTCTCGCGCGGGTCCAGGACCTGGATGTCGTCGAGCCGGCTGTAGAAGACGGCGTCGGTGCCGCGGACGAACGAGGAGATGCCGGTGACCTCGACCATCCACCCGTCGAGCTTGGTGTCCTTGCAGTTGCGGACGAGCCACAGTTCGTCACGGATCAGTACCTGAGCTCCCGGAGCGTAGCCGGACGAGGCAGGACCTGTCGGCCGGTCCGGAGCATCGTCGGGCCTCCAGGCGTCCCACACTGCATCGCCCTGGCCGCCCACGGCTTCCGCCTCGACGCTCAACGTCCGCTCCGATCCTCTACTAGCGGCCCAGACCGCCGCACACACCCCAATGGGCTGCATTGGAAACCGTCGCTCGACGCCCCGTACGCACCCATTCCGACACAGACTCTCACCAGGCACTGTCAGTGCATGAGTCAAAGAGCAAGATCCGCTGCGTACAACACTCGCAGCTCGTCCGCGACCCGCTTCGAAGCGGGCGGCCGTCCCTGAGCCGGGCCTGCCTTCGCTCGGGCTTTCGGGCGATCGGTCGCCGTAGTCGGCTCCGGCAGCGGAACCGCCGGTTCATGCCCAGCGGGCTCCGCTTCTTCCTCATCTTCCTCGTCCGGCACCACTGCCCGCGGGGGCACGTCCAGAGGGCTGGGGACTTCGCCCTCAGCCGTGGAAGCCTGTTCTTGGAGCAGCTTCTCGAAGGAAGCCGTCAGCGGCTCCCCCGCCGCTGACGGCGGAGCGCCTGCGGTGGTGTGCGAAATCAACGCCAGCCTGGCGGTCGCCGGGGCCGTGCCGGAATCGGCGAGTATGCCGGCGCACGCCTTGGAGACGTCTGCGAGGGATGGCCGGTCTTCCGGCTCGTGCGCGAGCATCGACCCGAGCAGGGGCTGCAGCGCCGCAGGTACACCAGAGAGGTCCGGTGCGATGTCTGCGTTGGTGACCTGGGCCGCAATGGCTTCCCAGCGTGTCCCGTCGTATGGGTAGTGGCCGGTGGCCGCGTACAGCAGGACCGTGCCCAGCGCGTAGACGTCCGCTGCCGGGGTCACCTGCGGACGACCGCTCGCTTGCTCCGGGGGCATGCACCGCACCGTGCCGATGATCATGCCACTGTGCGACAACGTCTCCTGAGAGGTGTCCATGAAGGCGCCGAGACCAAAGTCGATGATCATCGGCCCGTCGCTGCCGAGGATCACGTTCTGAGGTTTGAGGTCGCGGTGCAGCAGACCAGCGGCGTGCACAGCCGCAAGACCCTCGGACAGCAGCGCGCCGAGGCTTGCCACCAGCGGGAGAGGGAGCGCGCCGTCAGTGTCTATGCAGGCCAGCAGCGTGCGGCCGGCCACGTACTCCATGGCGAGCCAGGGCTGGTCAGCGTACGGGTCGGCGTCCAGGAAGCGTGCCACCCGGTTCGTACCGATCACTGTGCGGGCGATCAGGGCTTCTTTCTCGAAGCGCGCACGGGTCACCGGATCCAGCTTGTCGTTGCGGATCACCTTCACGGCAACCGGGTCACCCGCAGGGGTGTAAGCGAGATAGACCTCGCCCATCCCGCCCGAGCCGAGCTCCCGCGCCACCGTGTAGCGACCGATCCGCGTGGGTACCCCGCTCATCCGTACCGACTCACCTTTCCGGTGCGCCTCACCCGATCGGCGCCGTTCCCGGGGCTACTCTAATCGGCCAAAAGGCCAGGCTGGGGGCCTTTCGGCGTGATCAGGGCACGAGGGAGACGAGCCTGGCCGGATCTCGCGCCTCGCCGTGCCTGCGGCAGACCATGCGGCGGGGCGGTTTCGACGTTCTCGGGGTAAGAGCGGCCTGGCTGAGGCGGCACAGGACGGCAGAAGTTTCTGTCGCTTCGACGTGCCCTTCCGTGACCACCGGGGACTGCCAGATAGCGGCGGTGGCTGCTCGCCAGCGTCGCGAACGTCCGAGGCCTCGCTGCGTCCTCTCCTCAGGATTGGTCGAGTGGGGCGGCGGACAGTCTCGCGGACATCCGAGGCGTGAGGCGAGGGCGCAAGTGTCCGGGAGGTTGCTGATCTCTGTCCTCCCCGCAGCCACCGAGTACGCCGAAGGCAATGGACGGTACGTATGCCCTATTTGCGTAAGCTGCCCTCCGGAAACTGGCAGGCCACGGTCAGGAATCGTGCTGGCAAGCGGTTCAGCCGAACATTCCCTTTGCGCTCGCAGGCCCGCGGCTGGGGTTTGGATGAAGAGGCGAAGGTCAGGCGAGGTGCGTCTCCGTGTCACGGGGCCAGCAAGATCAAGTTTATGCAGTGGCACGGCCGCTGGTGGGAGGCCCGATTGGTCGGGCCTCAAACGCTCAGGGGCGATGCCTCGTGCATCCGCACCCACCTCACGCCGTACTGATCGGACTGGGAAGTGCGTGCGATCTCGAGGCTGGACGTGCAGGCCTGGGTCCGGAGGCTTGTCGTGGACGGGAAGGGTCCTTCGGCCATCCGGCGGGCCTACAACCTGTTGTCCTCCATCATGCGAGCGGCGGTGGACGAAGAGCTCATCACGGTGACGCCATGCCGGCGTATCGCTCTGCCGCCGGAGGCGGTGAAGCCGCCGCAGTGGTTCACGATCGCGCAGGCCCAGGCCATCCTGGACGAGCTTGACCAGCCGTGGCAGACGATGGTGCTGCTTGCCTTCTATACCGCCCTTCGGTGGGGCGAGCTTGCCGGCCTGCACGGGCACCGCATTGACTGGCGGCGCGGCCGCTTGTTCGTGGTGGAGGTCAATACAAAATCGGGGATCAAGGAGTATCCGAAGACCTCCAAGAGCTGCCGCGAGGTTCCGATTCCTGATCACGTCCTCGACGCGCTGGCCCGACACATGCACGACCGCGACCGTGAGGGCGTCGTCTTCACCACCGTCACAAAGGGACGGTCGGGCCGGCTCCTTGACGACGGCAACTGGCGGGCCCAGGCATGGTGGCCCGCGATGAGGCGGGCGCACTCCATGGACGCTGACGGTGCGCTGGTGCGCGTCCCGCAGTACCCGCCGCACTCCACCCGCCATACATGTGTGTCGTGGCTCGTCCAGAAGGGCGTCTCGCTCTACGACGTCCAGCACCTACTTGGCCACGAGAGCTATCAAACGACACAGCGGTACGCACACCTCGCCCCGGGCGCTCACCAGGCGGTCATTGGAGCCTGGGAACGACTGGACTCCCAGTTGGTCGTCCCAACGGGGGCGGTAGTGTCCGGCGCCAGCTCAGCGTGATCAGGTAGGGAGCCTGCGGTGGCCTGGTTCAGAGGCGGTGATGCGTGGACACCGCAGCGTCAGCCAGTTTGGTCTCCTGCTGCCTGCCAGGCATCGATGAGCGCGCCCACGGACGGCAGTCGATTCTGCGGCTCAGGTGCGGTCGCCTGCGCGATGACAGCCAGCTGGGCCGGGGTTCCGCGCCACTGCGTCTCCTCGTCGCCGGCGTCGAGGAGGAGGCGCAGTGCCCGGCCCAGGTTGAAGACCGTGGTGCGGATGTCAATGAGCGAACCCCGGACGAACTCCTCGGGCGCCATGTAGCGGCTGGAGCCGGGGAGCCGGTCCCCCTCCAGGGTGAAGGGGCCGGGGCGGTACTCGTCCAGATCGCAGAGCATCATGCGTTGCTGATCGAAGTCGTAGAGCATGCAGCCGTCGTACAAATCCACGGCTACGTATCCAGCATCTTCGACAGCCAGATGGGCGTTGAGCAGTGCTTCCAGAGCGATATTGATCTGGGCGAGCGGCTGGGCCCTGAACCGTGCCATGGGGCTGCCGGGAGCGGCGCGTCCGCCGTGGCGTGACCGGGTCGGGTGGTAGAGAACCTCACCGCTCGTCCACGGATAGACGAGCACAGGGCCGATGTCCGTCGTGAAGGAGTGCGCCAAGGCCACGATGCACGGATGTGAGATGGCATGGTGAACGGCCATCGCCCTGTCCAATGACGGGACGGCTTCGGGTGCCGACGCGGTCTTCACGAACCAGCGCTGTCCCGATGCCAGCAATCCGTAGGAGGTGCAGCCGGAGTCTTGATCGTCGAACCGCTGGAACACGGTGCCCAGCCGGGCCAGCAGAGGCTCGAGCGCCGGGACGTGAGTAACGTCCTCGAACGGGTGCGTCTTCATTTCCGGAATGCTGTCAGTTTGGGTGCAGGTCCGCAGTGATATCGGTTGATGCGATGTCTGGCTGGCGATCGGCACTAATGGATCTTTTGCTGCTCCAGCCACTTGAAGACCTCGGTCTTCTTGTAGAGGACCTTCGCGTTCCTGCCTCGGCCGAGCTTGTAACCCTTCAGGCCGAGCTTGGCGGCCTCCTTGTACACCCAGCTCGTGGACATATTCAGCATGGTTGCCACCTCGGACGTGTTCATGAGCACGGGCTCGACGATGCGCCTCCCGTGAGGCCCGTCTGCTGCGGTGTTTGTTCTGCCGAGGGGCGTCTGCGGATCTATGGGCAAGGATCTCCTTCGGTTTGGAGGCCACGCCGATCCGGAATGGATCGGCCTGCAGCCCGGCAGGCGGCGGCAGGGTTAGGTGCACCCAGTGGGCGCCCTGTCGTCGTGCGGACTACAGCAATGGTCACGACAATCCCCGGTTTGGCTAACCGGGGATCTGCCGTTACCTTGCTCCGCCGTTCGGGTCCGGTGATTGCTGTGGCGATCCGAGGGCAGCGTCATCCGGGCTGGGGGTACTGCGCTTCTCAGAGCTGGGGCCGCCGCCAGGTGGCCCCCGGGGTGTACTGACTGGCGACCTGCTCGCGTGGCTCCGGTCACAGTGGAGGTGGTCCTAGTGGCTGCCGAGGGTCGTTGCGTAGGCTGGCGTCGTCGTCACGGCGGGGGAGTGGGTGAGGCTCCTCAACCCCTCCGAAGTTAGCTGACGGTGAGTCAGAAAAGTCAGCAATTGGTCAGCATCAGTCCTCAAAAACATGGGGAAAGCTGACCGAACTTGCGACTCGTTGTAGGGTAGGGAAACCGCACTTGACCTGCAAAAACGCAGGCAGGGAGCATAGATCCAGGAGTACCTCGATGATGCGCACCATGTTCAAGTCCAAGATCCATCGGGCCACCGTCACCCAGGCCGACCTGCACTACGTCGGTTCCGTGACCGTCGACGCCGACCTGCTCGACGCCGCCGACCTGCTGCCGGGGGAGCTCGTCCACATCGTGGACATCACCAACGGCGCGCGGCTCGAGACGTACGTCATCGAGGGGGAGCGGGGGTCCGGGGTCATCGGGATCAACGGGGCCGCCGCGCACCTCGTGCACCCCGGGGACCTCGTCATCCTGATCAGCTACGCGCAGGTCGAGGACGCCGAGGCGCGGGTGCTGAAGCCGCGCGTCGTGCACGTGGACGGCGACAACAGGATCATCGAGCTGGGGGCGGACCCGTCCGCCCCCGTGCCGGGAACGGACCAGGAGCGCAGCCCCCACGCGGTGGCTGTCTGAGGGGAGTCGGGGACCATGGCGATCACGTTGCTGGACGAGCGCAAGGCGGGGCGGCTGCTGGCCGTCGAGGACGACGCGGTGGTGGGCTTCATCGCCTACTTCGTGCTGGAGGCGGAGCCGCACGCGCTGGTGGCCGTGCACACGGTCGTCGAGCCGGGGCACGAGGGGCGGGGGATCGCCGGGGACCTGGTGGGCCGCTTCTACGAGATCGCCGCGCAGGAGGGGGTGGCCGTCGTGCCGCTCTGCCCCTACGCCGCTCGGTGGGCCGCCAAGCACCCCGAGCGGGCGCCCGTGGCGCCGGCCGGTGTCGTCGACGCGGCGATCGCGCAGCTGGACCGGGACGCCGACCTCTGGTGACGGGCGAGGCACTGACCCTGCTGCACACGTCGCCGGTGCACGTGCCCGTCTTCGACGCGCTGCGCGACGAGCGGCACCCCGGGGCCGTGCTGCGCCACCTCGTGGTGCCGCGGCTGCTCGACCGGGCCCGGGAGGCCGGGCCCGGAGCCGTGGCGGGGCAGGTGTGCGAGGTGCTGGAGGGGGTCCGCTCGCCCGTGCTCGTCACCTGTTCGACGGTCGGCGCGGTCGCCGAGTCGCTGGCGCCCCGGCTCGGCGTGCCCGTGCTGCGGGTGGACCGGCCCATGGCGGCCGAGGCCGTGCGCAGGGGGCCGCGGGTCCTCGTGCTGGCCGCGCTGGAGTCGACCCTCGCGCCGACGGGGGAACTGCTGGCCGAGGAGGCCGGCGGACTTCCCCTGGAGGTGCGGAGCCGGGTCGTGGACGGGGCCTGGGAGCGCTTCGAGGCCGGGGACGGCGACGGCTACCTGGAGCTGGTGGCGCGGGCGGCGGACGCGGTCGAGGAGGCCGACGCCATCGTGCTGGCGCAGGCCTCCATGGCCGGAGCCGCCCGCCTCGTGCGGACGCGGGTGCCCGTGCTGTCCAGCCCGGCCCCCGGGCTGGCGGCCGCCCTGCTCGGGGGGCGTACGGGCTGAGATCGGGGGAAGGTGGGGTCTATGGTGCGAAACGCAGAGCAGACGCAGCCCCCGGTCCCCGAGCCGGACCCCGTCCCCTCGCCGGCACCGCCGCTGCCGGACCCCGGGCCGGTGCCGCGGCCGGTGCCGCCCGTACCGCAGCCGTTCCCCGAGCCTGACCCCGTACCCCCGCCGCCGGGACCCGCGCCGATCCCGCAGCCCGGCCCGTTGAGCCGGGACCGTTGAGCCGGGCCCGTTCGAGCCCGTCGAGCTGAGCCCTGAGGGGGTCAACTGCCGGGTCGGAACGGCTGGTTGTGGCCCTTGTCAGGACATCGGGGCGCCGTTAGGTTGTGCGGTTCCTGATGTCTTCCAGGGGGGCTCCCATGGGTGTACGGGGCCGGCACCGCCGGTATCAGCCGAGCAGCATCAACCGGGCCTCGCTCGTCGTCACCGCAGGTGGCGCCGGTATCGCCCTCCCCCTCATCGGTGCCGGGGACGCCCAGGCGGCCGCCGTCGACACCTGGAACAAGGTCGCCGCCTGCGAGTCGACGAACAACTGGCAGACCAACACCGGCAACGGCTACTACGGCGGGCTCCAGTTCAGCCAGAGCACCTGGCGCGAATTCGGCGGCACCGCCTACGCCCCGCGCGCCGACCTGGCCACCAAGGACCAGCAGATCGCCGTCGCGGAGAAGGTGCTCAAGGGGCAGGGGCCCAAGGCCTGGCCCGCCTGCGGCCCCCAGGCCGGGCTCAGCCGCAGCGCGGCCGCCCCGGCCGCCGGCACGGCGCCGTCCGCGAAGCCCTCCCCGAAGCCGCAGGCGCAGGCGCCCAAGGACCGGATCCAGCCGACCAAGGCCACCACCGGCGCCCCGGTCGCCATGCCCCGCCCGACGGGCACCACCGTGCTGCCGAACCCTTACGTGGTCGCCCCCGGGGACTCCCTGTCGAGCATCGCCTCCCAGCAGCACGTCGAGGGCGGCTGGCAGGCCCTCTACGAGACCAACCGGCAGGCCGTCGGCGGCAACCCGGACCTGATCTTCCCGGGCCAGCGCCTCACCCTGCGCATCACCGCCGCGCCCGCACCCGCGCCCCCCGCGCAGAACCCCGAGAAGCCGCCGCGCACCGCCGAGCCGGTCAAGCCCGTCGAGCCGAACACGCAGCAGGACGCCAAGCCCGAGGCGAAGCCCGACGCCAAGCCCGAGAGCAAGCCCAAGCCCGAGCAGGCCGCCAAGCCCGCACAGCCGTCCGCCAAGCCCGCCAAGCCCGCCGAGAAGCCCGCCTCAACGGAGCAGAAGCCCGCCTCGGGAGGGTTCACCGCCCCCGTCGATGCCGAACTCGGCACCGCCTACCACGTCGCGGGCTCCTCCTGGTCGAGCGGCTACCACACGGGCGTCGACTTCCCCGTGCCGACCGGGACCGCCATCAAGGCCGTCGGCCCCGGCACCGTCGAGTCGGCCGGCTGGGCCGGGGCCTACGGCTACCAGGTCGTCATCAAGCACGCCGACGGCCGCTACTCCCAGTACGCCCACCTCTCCGCGCTCGGCGTGAAGGCCGGCCAGCAGGTCTCCGGCGGCCAGCGCATCGGCCGCTCCGGCTCGACCGGCAACACCACCGGACCCCACCTGCACTTCGAGATGCGCACGAGCCCCGCCTACGGCTCCGACATCGACCCGCTGAAGTACCTCCGCGGCAAGGGCGTCGGCATCTGAGGGGTACGGGGGCCGCGGGGAAACCGACCCCCGCACGTGCGGCGGCACGGCCGTGAGCAGGATCAGGCCGGCCGCCGCCAGCACGCCGCTCGCCAGCGCGGCCACCGCCCCGGTGGCCCCGTACCGGAAGCCCTCCTCGAACAGGGTGACCCCCACGGCCGCCGCCACCACCGGGTTCACCACCGTCACCGTGGCCAGCGGCGCCGTCAGCCCCGCACCCCGGTAGGCGGCCTGCGACAGCAGCAGCCCGACCGCCGCCAGCACCGCGATCGCCGCCACGTCGGGCAGCAGACCGCCCGGCCCCTCCGCGGAGTCCGGGGCGAAGCCCTCGGCCACCGACTTCGTGAACACCGAGGCCATCCCGAACGCCGTCCCGGCCGCCGCCGCCAGCAGCACGCTGCGCAGCACCGGCCGCCGCATCCGCCGCGAGGCCGGCACCAGCACGGCCACCGCCACCGCCGTCACCGTCAGCAGCAGGCTCCGCTCCCCGCCCGCCAGGGCCTGGTGCCCCCGCCCCTCCCCGCCCGTCAGGGCCAGCAGCCCGGCCAGGCCCACCGTCGCGAGCACCGCCCCGCGCCAGGCCGCCGTACCCGCCCGCCGCCCCACGAACGCGGCCGCCAGCGGCAGCGCGAAGACGATGGTCAGCGCGCCGAGCGGCTGGACCAGGCTCAGCGGCCCGTACGCCAGCGCCACCACGTGCAGCAGGGCGCCCAGGCAGTTCAGGGCGACCGCCGCCCACCAGCCCGGGCGGCGCAGCGCGGCCGTCGCGCGGTCTTCCGCGGAGCTCGCCGCGACGTGTTCCTGGAGGATCGCGCCGCCCGCGTACGCGACGGCCGACACCAGGCAGAGCAGAACCGACAGGGCCAGGGCACTCATGGGACCCACCATGCCGCAACCGGGGCCCCGGTTCATCCGTCCACGGGCCCCTTGATCGAGGTCCGAGTCATCCTCCTGGCATACACCAGGGGGAGTACGCGCAAGCCGCGCCCGCGGGGACGAAGGACCTGATCCCCTCCATACCGTGACAGGACGCTCGCGGTCGGTGAGGGTACCGCGAACGGGTTTGGTCCCGGGCGTGTCGGATCCGTACAGTTTCCGTTTTGGGGACTTCCGCAGCAGGCGGACGCGGACGAGCGAGCAAGGAACGGCAGCGGCCATGACGGTGACCGATACCGACACCCACACCGAAGACGACCAGGCATACGGGCCGGGCATCGACCCCGAGCGCCTCGCCGTCTGCCTCAGCGTGCTCGACGAGCTCGACACGATCGACGTCGACCACCCCGACGCCATCACGGTACGACGCGCCACCGCCGGCATCTACCGGACGGTCAAGCAGCGCCGCCGCCAGGAGCGCCGCGCCGCCAAGACCGCCAACGACAAGGCCGTCACCGAGGCCACCGCCACGGGCTCCGCCGAGCGCATCGACGACGAGACCGAGGGCATCCTGCCCTCCTCGGTCACCGAGGCCGGCCGGATCGCCGGGATACTCCAGCGCCCGCGCTCCTGCTACGTCTGCAAGACCCGCTACGTCGAGGTCGACTACTTCTACCACCAGCTCTGCCCGGACTGCGCCGCCGAGAACCGCGCCAAGCGCGAGGCCCGCGCCGACCTCACCGGCAAGCGCGCGCTGCTCACCGGCGGCCGGGCCAAGATCGGCATGTACATCGCGCTGCGACTGCTGCGCGACGGCGCCCACACGACGATCACCACCCGCTTCCCCAAGGACGCCATCCGCCGCTTCAAGGCGATGGAGGACTCGGCGGACTGGATGCACCGCCTGGAGGTCGTCGGCATCGACCTGCGCGACCCGGCCCAGTCCGTGGCCCTCGCCGAGCAGGTCGCCGCGGCCGGCCCGCTGGACATCCTGATCAACAACGCGACGCAGACCGTGCGCCGCCTGCCCACCGCCTACGCCGCGCTGGTCGAGGGCGAGAGCGCCCCGCTGCCGGCCGGCGAGCTCCCCGCCCACCACGTCATCGGCGCCTTCAACTCGGGCGCGGTCGACGGCCTGGCAGCGCTGCCCGTCGGCGTGAGCGGCCTGGAGGCGCAGAAGGTCGCCGACCTCGCCCTCGTCGCGGGCAACGCCAGCCTGGAGCGCCACCTCGCCGGCACCGCCATCGACGCGGGCGGCCTGCTGCCCGACGTCGTGGAGAGCAACACCTGGGTGCAGACCATCGACCAGATCTCCCCGGTGGAGCTGCTCGAGACCCAGCTCTGCAACTACACCTCGCCCTTCATCCTGATCAGCGCGCTGCGCGCGTCGATGGCCGAGGCCGCCCGCAAGGCCTCCAGCGGCCGCGCGTACGTGGTCAACGTCTCCGCGATGGAGGGCGTCTTCAGCCGCGGCTACAAGGGCGCGGGGCACCCGAACACCAACGCCGCCAAGGCCGCGATGAACATGGTGACGCGGACCAGCGGCCAGGAGATGTTCCAGAGCGACCGGATCCTGATGACCTCGGTCGACACCGGCTGGATCACCGACGAGCGTCCGCACTTCGACAAGCTGCGCCTGGCCGAGGAGGGCTTCCACGCGCCCCTCGACCTCGTCGACGGCGCGGCCCGGGTCTACGACCCGGTCGTCCGCGGCGAGGCCGGCGAGGACCTGTACGGGGTCTTCCTCAAGGACTACTCGCCCGCCAACTGGTAGCCGTACCCGCTTCGGCGGCCGTACGCATCCACGGGCCGGCCCCCGTCCCCGCTCCGGCGCGGGAGGGGGGCCGGCCCGTCATCCGTTCGGGTCAATCCCGGCGTCAGAGTTGGTAGGCCCCCGCCGCGACCAGTTCGAGCACCGGACGCCAGTCCTCGACCACCCCGGCGTCCAGCCCCGCCGCCCGTCCCGCCTCCGCGGCCCGGTGCAGGGCCTCCGCGTCCTCGCCGCCGGCCGCGGGCCCCCGCAGCAGCCGGGCCACCCGGTCGCCCAGCAGCGGGCGGACCGCCTCGGCCGCCTCGGTGTCGGGGAGCCCGGCCGGGCCGTGGACCGGGCCCCGGACCGGGCCGTGGATCAGGCCGTGGATCAGGCCGGCCACCTGGAGTTCCTTGTCGTACGGGTGCGAGCGGCGCAGCAGGGCCGCGGTCCGCAGCCCCAGGTCCCGTCCGGGCGCGTCCGGCCCGGCCCGGCGGGCGTGCAGCAGCTCCATCAGCTCGTCGACACTGCCGATCGAGGGCATCCCTGACCTGGCCATCGCCGCTTCCCTCCGTCGTCCGCGCTCGCACGCCGCCGCCTTCGCCGAGCAGATCAGCCCCGGCGGACACGCCGGAGGACGACTTCCTGAACTCGCGGCGAAAACAAGCGGTCCAGCGTGGATTTTACCGTTCCATCGAGCGGCACCCCGCTCATATGTGTACCCTGAGGCGCAAGGATCCCCACCCGGGATCCGCTCCACCAAGGCGCCACCGCGTCCGGAAGACCTTTTAATTTCCCTATCCGGCATGCGGTCGAGCCTGCCGGGTTACGCGACACAAGGGAGTGCGCGGTGACTGAGACGACGAAGCCCAACCCGACCATGGAGCTGACGGGACGGACGACCACCCGCTCCGACGAACTCGGCAGTCTCGAGGTCTGGGCCCGATCCGCCCCCATCCGGCTGGCGGGCTACGAGGACGACCTCGCCGAGCCGCACATCCTGCCCGGCATCGACTAGGCCCGAACGCGCCCGGGCCGGGCCCCGCCAGAGCCACCGGCCCACGGCGCGCCCCACGCCCCACGCCCCCGCACCCCACGGTGACGGGGGCGCGGCACGACCGGCCGGACCCGGCCGGAGGTTCCCGTTCCCGATCAGCCCTCAGCGTCATCGCCGACAGCGATCACGCCTTTCCCCGGCCCACCCGGCCGGGCAGGCTGACCGGCATGAAGAAGCTGCTGATGCTGGGCGGAACCGAATTCGTCGGCCGCGCGATCACCGAGGACGCCCTGGAGCGGGGCTGGGAGGTCACCACCTTCCACCGGGGCCGCCACGCCCCGCCGCCCGGCGTGCGCTCCGTGCACGGGGACCGCACCGCGCCCGGGGGGCTGGCCGCCCTCGCCGAAGGGACCTGGGACCTCGTCGTCGACACCTGGAGCGGCGCCCCCACCGCCGTGCGCGACACGGCCCGCCTGCTGGCCGACCGCGCCGGGCGGTACGCGTACGTCTCCACCTGCTCCGTCTACGCCTACCCGGCGCCGGCCGGCCGGGCGGAGGACGCCGCCCTGGTCGATGGCTCGCCCGACGCCGACGCGACCGGCTACCCCGAGGACAAGCGCGGCGGCGAGCTGGCCGCCGTGGCCGCCTTCGGCGACCGGGCCCTCCTGGTCCGGGCGGGCCTGATCCTCGGCCCGTACGAGAACGTCGGCCGGCTGCCCTGGTGGCTGAGCCGGATGGCGCGCGGTGGCCCCACCCTCGCCCCCGGCCCCCGCGACCTGCCGATGCAGTACGTCGACGTCCGTGACCTCGCGCACTGGACCCTGGACGCCGCCGAGGCCGGCCTCGGCGGATCCTACGACGTGGCCTCCCCGTCCGGACACGCCACCACGGGCTCCTTCCTCGAAGCCTGCGCGGCCGTGACCGGGGGCGCCGCCGAGCTCCGCTGGACCGACCCGGAGCGCATCGCGGAGGCGGGCGTCGAGCCCTGGATCCAGCTGCCCTGCTGGCTGCCCCCGGGCGAGCTGCACGACCACATGTTCCGCGCGGACGTCACCAAGGCCCTCTCGGCCGGGCTCACCTGCCGCCCGGTCGAGGAGACCGTCGCCGACACCTGGACCTGGCTCCGCTCGATCGGCGGCACGGCGCCGATGCGCCCCGACCGCTCGTTCAAGGGCCTCGACCCCGAGCGGGAGGCGGCGCTACTCGGGCTCGGCGGATGAGGCCTCCGCGAGCCGGGTCGGCGGCAGGTACTCCCGCAGCAGCCTGCGGTGCCACCACGCGCCCGTCTCGCGCAACTCCCGCCAGGTGGTGAACCGGTAGCGGTACAGCCTGGCCCGCACGAAGCGCGGCGGGGCGTCCGGGAAGGGGTTGTGGCGCAGCAGCCGCAGCGTGTCCCGGTCGCCCGCCAGCAGCCGCTCCACGAAGGGCCCGAACCAGTCCCGCGCGTAGCCGGGGGAGAGGGCCGCGAACCACATCAGCCAGTCCAGCCGCAGATGGTAGGGCGCGAACTGGCGCGGGACCCGCCGCGGATCCCCGGGCTTCCCCTTGAAGCCGTACTCCCGCCAGTCGCCGTCCTCGCGGGGCGTGCGGTCCGAGGTGCCCTCGACCACCAACTCGTCGCGGATCCGGCCGACCGTGCCGAAGGCCCCGTAGGTGTTGACCAGGTGCAGGGAGTCGAAGGAGCGGTTCATCACCTGGCGCCGCGAGACCATGTTCAGCACCGGGTGCCGGCTCAGCACCAGCACCAGCACGGTCACCGCGCACACCAGGACCACGTACCACAGCGGCGCCCCGCGCGAGGCCGCCGCGGGCGGCGGACCGGCGAGCCCGGTGAAGTCCACGGCCGACAGGGCCACCGCGATCGTCAGCCAGTTCAGCCAGGCGAAGTTCCCCGAGAGCACCAGCCACAGCTGGGTGGCGATCATGATCCAGGCCGCGTACGAGGCCACCGGCTGCGGGGTGAACAGCAGCACCGGAACGGCCAGTTGCGTCACGTGGTTGGCGGCGCACTCCACCCGGTGCAGGGGCCTGGGCAGACGGTGGAAGAACCAGCTCAGCGGTCCCGGCATGGGCTGGGTCTCGTGGTGGTGGTAGAGGCAGGTCAGCTGCCGCCAGCAGGCGTCCCCGCGCATCTTGATCAGCCCGGCGCCGAACTCCACCCGGAACAGCACCCAGCGCAGCAGCCACAGCACCAGCACGGGCGGCCCCGCCCGGGCGTTGCCCAGGAACACCGCGAGGAAGCCCACCTCCAGCAGCAGCGACTCCCAGCCGAACGAGTACCAGGTCTGGCCCACGTTGACGATCGACAGGTAGAGCAGCCACAGCACCGCCCACATCCCCATCGCCGCGCCCAGCGGCACCAGGTCCCCGGCGCCCGCGGCGAGGGCCGCCGACAGCGCGGCCCCGGTCCACGCGCAGGCGGCGAACAGTCCGTCGGAGTAGCGCAGTCGGAACAGGCTCGGGGCGTGCCGGAAGGGCACGTACCGCACGTAGCGCGGGACGGGCAGCATGCCGTGCGCGCCGATCAGGGCACGGAACTGCAGGGCGGCCCCGGCGAAGGCGAAGAGGTAGACCCCGGCCAGGGCCCGCTGGAAGACCAGCCGGCCCAGCCAGTACCCGGGCGCGGTGAACCAGTCCATCCCCTCCAGTATCAGGCGCCGGCGGCCAGTGCGCGCAGGTGGCGGCCGAGGCTGCGGACGAAGGCCCGCTGGAGCACGGGCAGCAGCGGCCCCGCGAGGCGTGCGTACCAGGCGGCGGGCCGGCTGAAGGCCGTCACCTCGAACCAGACGTTGCCGTCGGCGGCCAGTTCCACCAGGAAGGACTCCTCCCCGCTCGCGGGGTGCCCGGTGAGGGTCCCGTAGGTGAATCCGGCCAGGCCGGGGCCGTCAGAGGTGCGGACCACCTCGCACGGAACGCCGATCCGCAGCGGGCCGGCGCCGAGGCCGATCTCCACCCGGGCCCCCGGGGCGGCCGGTCCGTCCGCCCGGACGCTCGCCCCGGCGGCACGGTGCATCCGGAAGCCGAGGACCGCCGCGCCGGCGGCCTCGAACACCTCCCGCCCGTATCCGATCCGGGTGCGGTGGTGCAGGTGGCGGTAGCCGTCGGGCAGCGGCCGCCGGAGGGAGGCGCCGTGTTCGGGGTAGCTGAGGACGGGCCGGCCGGTGCTGATGAGGCGGCTCACGGGGATCTCCGTTCGGGTGGCTGCGGTGCGGTCGGGGAGGGCGGGGGTCGGGGTCAGGTGAGGGCGGTGGCGGGCCGGGGGGCCGGGGCCCGGCCGCCGCCGAGCCGCCGCCACGCCAGCAGGGAGCACAGGGCGAAGCCGAGCGCGTTGCCGACGCCGTGGGTGGCGGCCATCCAGGTCAGGGTCGGGTGGGTGATCCCGGTCGCCTCCCCGGCCGCCCACCACAGGGCGAGCAGCATGGTGGCCACGAGGACGGCCGCCGACACCGCCAGCAGCGCGCCGGTCGCCCGGTCGCGGGCGGCGGGCCGAAGTTCGCGCCAGGTCACCAGCGCCACCGTCCACATGCCCCCGGTCAGCACGACCGCGCCCAGCAGCTCGGCCCAGTCGTCCACGAAGTACCCGGCCAGCACGAGCAGGGTCCCCGCCGGCACGCTGTACGCCGCCCAGCGCGCCCGGTGCCCGGTGGCCGCCGAACGGCACACCAGACCGGCGACGAGGGCGGCCGTGAACCCGGCGAAGTGGAAGTGCGGGACGGTCAGGGCCAGCACGTCCAGGTCGAAGCCGAACAGCCGGTACCCGGCCCGTTCGGCGACCAGGGCGGCCGCGGCGACCGAGGGCGAGGCGAGGGCGGTCAGCACCGCCACCTCGGCCGGGTCGGGGCGGCGGCCGCCCGAGGACCGGCCCGGGCGGAGCAGCCTGGCCCCCGCCGCGCCGAGCAGGGCCAGGGCGGCGGCCGCGTACACGGCGGCGAGCGCGGTGGCGGCGCCCCCGCGCGGCAGCCACGGCGACAGCGCCCCCGGTACCGCCGCCCAGGGCCACAGCCGGGCCGCCGTGCCCAGCCCGGCCGGGTCGATCAGGCGCAGGCCGGCGGGGACGGCGTAGAGCATCCCCAGTGCGACGACCAGGTTCACGAGTACGGTCACGACCCACCTCATTGAACGCGTTCAACTGCGACGCCCGCCACTGTAGGCCCTTTCTTGAACGTGTTCAATGCGTGCGCGGTGCGCATCTGCCGGAACTCCGGTTGCGGCCCCGGGGCGGATGCGGCAGACAAGAGAGGAGCAACCGGGGCGAAAAGGGAGAGCCAGCGTGAACGACGTGAACGACGTGCCCGCACCGACACCCCGTCAGGCATCGCGCCGTCATGTACCGGCCGGTGCGGCCGTCTTGGCGCTCCTCGGCCTGATCGCCGCCGGGTGCGGCGCGCAGGAGCCGGAGCAGACCAAGGGCGCAGCGGCCGAGAGCCAGGAGCTCACCCTCCAGCCGGTGGGCGCCGCCGGACCCGACCCGTTCACCGCATCCACCTCAACGGCCGAGTCGGCCCCCGTACAGCCCCCCGTGCCGAACAAGTCCGGCCAGGGCATCCGCACGGTCGGCGCCGCCACCCCGGGCCTGTACGGCGGAACGAACCGGCTCGGCAGCTGCGACGTCGAACGCCAGGCGGCCTACCTCACCGCCGACGACGCCAAGGCCCGGGCCTTCGCCCAGGCCGCCGGCATCGAACAGGAGAAGATCCCCGACTTCCTGCGGGGCCTCACCCCCGTGGTGCTGCGCGCCGACACCCGGATCACCAACCACGGCTTCCGCGACGGCCGCGCCGACGGCTACCAGGCCGTCCTCCAGGCCGGCACGGCCGTCCTCGTCGACGACCACGGCATGCCGAGGGTCCGCTGCGGCTGCGGCAACCCGCTGGCCGCCCCCCGCTCGGCCAAGGGGAACCCGGTCCTCAAGGGGGACCAGTGGAACGGCTACCGCCCCCACCAGGTCATCGTCATCGAACCCACCATCCAGCCGGTCAAGCGGCTGGTCATCGTCAACCTCGCCGACAACACCTGGATCGAGCGGAAGGCCGGTGACGACGGCGCCCAGGACAAGGCGCCGAAGACACCGCCCCCCTACGACCCGGCCGAGGGCATCCCCGACAGCCCCCCGACCCCGCCGGACGACCCCGCCGACCCCTGCGCCACGCCCGGCGCCTCCGGCCCGCCCCGGACCGCCAAGCCGACGTCCCCCTCCGCCCCGCCCTCCGGCCCGCCGATCGACCCGCAGAACCTCCCGGAGACGGCCCCGCCGCTGGACGTCCCCCCGGCCGGCGGGCGGCACCTCGCCGAGACCGACCCGCAGCTGGACACCCCCTCGGCCGGTCGGCGGCACCTCGCCGAGACCGACCCGCCGCTGGACACCCCCTCGGCGGACGGCCGGCACCTGTCGGAGACGGCCCCGCCGCCGGCCCTGTCCGGCCCGCCGGGAGCCCCCGCGCAGGCCGGGCCCCTGGACGAGCAGCTGCCCATCCCCGCCGAACCCGGTGCCCCGGGCGCGGCGGGCGTGCCCGGGCCGCCCTCCGCCACCGGCCCCGCGCCCACCACCCCCTGCCCCTCCGGCACCGCCCCCACCGCCCCCGGCGGCAAGACCCCTCCGCAGGCGCCCACCACCCCGCCCCCCGGCGACCTCCCGAGCGGCACCACCACCCCCGCCGACCCCTTCCCGGAGGCCCCTACCGCCCCCACCGCCCCCACCGCCCCCGTCCCCGCCGAACCGGGCCTGACCCCGGACCCGGAGGACGTACCGACCACCGGCCCGGCCGCGCCCTCCGACCCGTTCGGCCTCCCCGACCAGCACCAGGGCACCGACCAGGGCGCCGACCAGGCCCCCTACCTGGAGAGCGCCTGACCCTGCGCTGTGTCATGGTGGATCGGTGCCGAGCACCGTATCGCTGCCGGAGGACTGGCCCGCACACCCGGACCGGTCCCTGTCACTGAACCGGATGGGCAGTTTCGACTGGGACCTGGTCACCGGGCTCATGCACCTGGACACGGCGGCACTCGACGTCTTCGACACGCCGCCCGACGACTACGACGGGCGGCCGGAGACGCTCAACCGGCGCGTCCCCGCCGCGGAGGCGGCCCGGCTGGACGCGCTGGTCTCCAGCGCCCTCAAGAGCGGCTCCGACAGCTACGGCGCCTACTTCCGCATCCGCTGCCGTGACGGACGGCTCCGCTGGACCCACACCCAGGGCCGCGTCATGCGCGGCCGCGACGGCCGCCCGTACCGCATCATCGGCATCGTCCGCGACGCCACCGAGGAGCTGAGCCACTCCGCCGAACGCCTCGGCCTGGACGAGGAACGCCGCCGCCAGACCTCCGTGGTCGAATCCACCACCGCGGCCCTCGCCCACGCCCGTACCGTCAAGGACGTCATCGACGTCATCGGCGACGCCCACGGGCTGGAGCGGCTCGGCTCGATGGGCATGGTGATGGGCCTGGTCGAGGCGGGCCGGATCCACCTCGTGGCGGAAGGCCCGGAGGGCAGTTTCGTCCCCGGCACGCGCTACACGCGCGTCGACGAGGAGTACCCGATGAGCGAGGTCGTCCGCTCGCTCCAGCCCCGGTTCCTGGAGTCCGCCGAGGAGTTCGCCGAGGGCTACCCCGCGCTCTGGTCGAAGATCTCGTACATGCGGATCTCGGCCGCCGCCTACCTGCCGCTGATCGCCCAGGCCCGCCCCATCGGCGCCCTCGGCCTGCTGTACGAGGACAAGGAGGGCTTCACCCAGGAGGAACGCAACCTGCTGGTCGCCCTCGGCAGCAGCATCGCCCAGAGCCTCCAGCGGGCCATGCTCCTGGAGCAGGAGCACGACCTCGCCGAAGGCCTCCAGCAGGCCATGCTGCCCCGCCGCATACCGGCCGTCCCCGGCGCCCGGATCGCGGTCCGCTACCGGTCCGCGCGGATGGGCCAGGACATCGGCGGCGACTGGTACGACGTCGTCCCGCTGCCGGGCGGCCGCGTCGGGGCCGTCATCGGCGACGTCCAGGGCCACGACACGCACGCGGCGGCCGTCATGGGACAGCTGCGCATCGTGCTGCGCGCGTACGCCGCCGAGGGGCACTCACCGGGCACGGTGATGGCCCGGGCCTCGGTCTTCCTGCACGAACTGGACACCGACCGCTTCGCCACCTGCACCTACGTCGAGGCCGACCTCTCCACCGGGGTGCTCCAGGTGGTCCGCGCCGGCCACATCGACCCGCTGCTGCGCACCCGGGACGGCGAGTGCCGGCGGCTGCCGGTGGAGGGCGGCATGCCGCTGGGGCTGTCGGCGGAGTTCGGCCGCCTGGAGTACCCGGTCACGACGGTCGAACTGGACCACGGGGAAACGCTCCTGCTGTGCACCGACGGGCTGGTGGAACAGCCCGGAGCCGACCTGGACGACGGCGTCCGCCTGCTGACCGGCCTGATCCGCGAGGGCCCCGACGACCTCCAGCTGCTCGCCGACCGGCTGTGCGAGGTGGCCGACGAGCGGGGCGGGGACGACGACATGGCGCTCCTGCTGCTGCGCCGCGAGGGCGACGACTCGGCACACGCCGGCGGCGGCCGGCTCCAGCAGCACGTGGCCCCGGGGGATCCCGAGGCCCTCGTGGCGGCCCGCCACATGATCGGGACGGCGGTACGGGCGTGGGGCGCGCGCGGCCGGGCCGACGAGATCGAACTGGTCGCGGACGAACTGATCGTCAACGCCCTGATGCACACCGACGGCCCGGCGATCGTGACCCTCCGCGTCCTGAGCGGACCGCAGCGGCGGCTGCGGGTGGAGGTGGAGGACCGCTCCAGCGCCCTGCCGCGCCGGCGGGAGGCGGGCGAGGCGGGGGTGTCGGGGCGGGGGCTGATGCTGGTGGACCGGCTGGCGGACGTGTGGGGGGTGGAGCCGAGGGGGAGCGGCAAGTGCGTGTGGTGCGAGTTCGTGATGTAGCCGCCCCGGCCCCGTCCGGGTCGCGCGGCGCTCCCGCTCGGGGGAGCATCGGAGGATGCCGGAGCTACCGGAGGTCGAGGCGCTCAGGGAGTTCCTCGACCAGCACCTCACCGGACGGGCGGTCGACCGCGTCCTCCCGCTCGCCGTCAGCGTGCTCAAGACCTACGACCCCCCGCTCACCGCCCTGGAGGGGCAGCCCGCCGGCCCGGTGGCCCGCCACGGAAAGTTCCTCGACCTGCGCATCGGCACCCTCCACCTCGTCACCCACCTGGCCCGCGCCGGCTGGCTCCGCTGGCAGGACTCCCTCCCCGCCCAGCCCCCGCGCCCCGGCAAGGGCCCGCTCGCCCTGCGCCTCGCCCTGGACGACGGCTCCGGCTTCGACCTCACCGAGGCCGGCACGCAAAAACGCCTCGCGGTGTACGTGGTCCGCGACCCCCAGGAGGTCCCCGGGATCGCCCGCCTCGGCCCCGACCCCCTCGCCGACGGCTTCGACCGGGAGGCCTTCGCCGCCCTCCTCGCCGGTGAGCGGCGCCAGATCAAGGGCGTCCTGCGGGACCAGTCCGTGCTCGCCGGCATCGGCAACGCCTACAGCGACGAGATCCTGCACGCCGCCCGCGTCTCCCCCTTCAAGCTGGCCTCCGCCTTCGACGAGGAGCAGGTCACCCACCTCTACGAGGCGGTGCGCGAGACCCTGCGGGAGGCCGTCGAACGGGCCCACGGCCTGGCAGCCGGGCAGCTGAAGGCGGAGAAGAGGAGCGGGCTGCGCGTGCACGGCCGGGACGGGGAGCCCTGCCCGGTCTGCGGGGACACCGTCCGCTCGGTGTCGTTCGCGGACTCCTCGCTCCAGTACTGCCCCACCTGCCAGACGGGCGGCAAGCCGCTCGCCGACCGCAGGCTCTCCCGCCTCCTCAAGTAGCGGGCCCGCTGCGTAGACTCCGGCACCATGGCCGAGCAGCAGCAGCCACCGCCCCGGCGGGAGGTCGTCACCGGAGTCCCGCGCGCCGCCCGCCGCAGGCCGCCCGCGCACGCCCCGGCCCGCTCGGAGATCTCCGAGCAGACCACCCTCGGCGCCACCTATGTGCGCGCCCTGATGCGCAGCCAGCTGCGGGCGGCGCTGGGCGCGGTGGCCCTGCTGGTCCTGGTGCTCGGGCTGCTCCCGCTGGGCTTCCTGCTGCCCCGGGCGGCGGCGGGCACGGTGGTGTGGGTGGCGCTCGGGCTGGTGGCGTACCCGGTGATGTGGCTGATCGCCCGCTGGTACGTGACCCGGGCCGAGCGCAACGAGGCGGACTTCACCGGCCTGGTGACCGACCCCGCCGACCCGGCCGCCCGGTAGGGCGGCGTCCGGCGGGCTCCGCCCGGGCCCCTCAGAACAGGTGCATCGCCAAGTGCCCGAGCGGCAGCCCCAGTTGCCAGGCGGGGGTCCAGACGCGGGCGTTCTCGTCCAGGCCGGGCGGGGGGCCGGCCTGGGCCGGGTGGTCCGGGTCGAGGTGGGTGGCGAACAGCTCGGTGCGGTCCAGCCAGCGCCAGGCCGCCCGGGCGAGTTCCAGGTCGGGGTCCTCGGCGCCGCCGCGCTCGCGGGCCTCCTCGCCCAGGGTGAGGAAGCGGGTCTGGACCCAGTCGCGCCAGGGGTGCCCGTACGCCGTCAGGGACAGCCACTCGTCGAGCTGTGAGACGACCCGGATCCCGGAGAGCTCGCCCGCCGCGTCCGAGAGGTAGATCGTCAGCGCGAGCGTGTCCCGTCCGGCACGGAACTCCAGGGTGCTGACCGGGATCAGCCGGCCCGTGCGCAGCAGCTCGTCCGCGATGTACTCCGCGTAGAGCCACGCCATGGGCACTGCCAGTCCGCCGTCACTGGTGCCGTTCGAACCCTCGGGCTGCACCGTTCCACCTTCTCCCGCGCGTCGAGCCTGCCGTCGTCAGACCCGAGCCTTCACCGCAGGGCTCGCGGGGCGGGGGATGTTTACTCAACTTGAACGGACTGATGCCGATTTCGGCATGGTTTGTGTCCGGTTCGTGCGCCTGGAGGGCGTTCCTTGAGTGTTCCTCCACCGGGGCGCGGGCGGTCCTCGTGCCCGCGCGCCCGGTTCAGGCTCCCAGCCCGTACCCCTGGAGCCCCTTCCGCAACGCGCGCAGGGCGTAGTGCGTACGGGATTTGACGGTGCCGGCCGGGATGCCCAGCTCCGCCGCGGCCTCGGCGACCGAGCGGTCCTGGAAGTACACCTGGACCAGGACGTCGCGGTGCTCCTGCCCCAGGCTGCCGACAGCCCGCCGCACGTCGATGGCGGTGACCGAGCCGGCCACCGCGTCCTCCGGCGCGGGCGCCTGCTCCAGCCCGTCGGGCTCGACCTCCTGGGGCCGTGCCATCCGGGCGCGGCGGGCGTCGATCGCCAGGCGCCGGGCCACGGTGAACAGCCAGGGGCGCATGGACTCGTGCCCGGTCGCCAGCACCTCGGGGTGCTGCCAGACCCGCACGAGGGTCTCCTGGACGAGGTCCTCGGCGCGCTGCGCGTCGCCCGCCGTGAAGCCGAGCAGGAAGTAGAACAGGGCCCGCCCGTGCTCGCGCTGGAGTGCGGCGAGCGTCTCGGGTTCCGTGCGCTGGAGGGTGGGGGAGGGCGGCACGTCGGTGGCTCCTTCCGGATCCGCGGGGCGGGCGAGGGGGGGCGGGGAGGTCTGCGGGGACCGGCCGGCGGGTCCTGCGCGTCCGGCTCCACCCACCCTCACCTGCGCGGAGCCGCCCGGGAACCGTCCGGCGGCGCCGTTGCGCCCAAGCACCCGGGTGGTCCGGTGGGCGGCCGCGCCGGACGACGAACGGTTGAACGGCGCGGCGAACGGCCGGGCCGCCACCGGAGTGAGGCCGGGCCGGGCGGACGGCGCCGTTCCTTGACTTGGAACACCCTGTCCTATGGATTCATAGGGATTGCAGATAATCCGATAATCCGCGAATCCCTTCAAGGAGAGCCGGGTCAGATGACCAAGCGCACCCGTCGGACCCTCGCCCTGCTGTCGGCCGGACTGCTGTCCGCCGTGGCCGCCGGCTGTTCCAGCGGCGGCCA
The DNA here is from genome assembly GCF_042884105.1 of Streptomyces sp. NPDC058157. Classification (NCBI taxonomy): domain Bacteria; kingdom Bacillati; phylum Actinomycetota; class Actinomycetes; order Kitasatosporales; family Streptomycetaceae; genus Streptomyces; species Streptomyces sp. NPDC058157. The sequence goes on along the minus strand of NZ_JBHVUQ010000008.1, from coordinate 1,263 downwards.
CCCCGCACCCGCGCGCCTGGGCTCCAGCGCCGCCGGCGCCCCCGCCGCGGCGGCCGGATCCGCCTCCCCGGCCGCCCCCGCCGGCGCCCGCGGCTTCACCCTGGTCGCGAGCGGCGACGTCCTCCCGCACACCTCGGTCATCCAGCGGGCGCACGCCGACGCGGGCGGCGACGGGTACGACTTCCGGCCCATGTTCTCCGCGGTCAAGCCGGTGGTCTCGGCCGCCGACCTGGCCCTGTGCCACATGGAGACCATCTACGGGGACGACGACGGCCCCTTCAGCGGCTACCCCGCCTTCGTCTCCCCGCCCTCCGTCGCCGACGCCCTCAAGGACGCCGGATACGACGGCTGCTCCACCGCCTCCAACCACACCCTGGACGACGGCGCCGAAGGCGTGAAACGCACCCTCGACCGCTTCGACAAGGTCGGCCTCGGCCACGCCGGCTCCGCCCGCACCGCGGCCGAGGCGGCCCGCACCACCTTCTACACGGCCGGCACCGCCAAGGTCGCCCACCTCGCCTACACCTACGACACCAACGGCTACCCGATGCCCGAGGGCCAGCCGTGGGCGGTCGACCTGATGCTCCAGGACAAGATCCTCACGGACGCGCGGGCGGCCCGGAAGGCGGGCGCCGACGTGGTCCTCGTCAGCCTCCACTGGGGTACCGAATGGCAGACCGAACCCGACGAGACCCAGCTCTCGCTCGGCAAGGCCCTCACCGCCGCCCAGACCGGCGGCCGCCCCGACATCGACATGATCCTGGGCACCCACGCCCACATCCCGCAGGCCTACGAGAAGGTCAACGGGACCTGGATCGTCTACGGCATGGGAGACCAGGTCGCGGGCGAGATGTTCAACCACACCGGCGCCCGCGACATGCGCGGCAACTACGGCTCCATCGCCCGCTTCACCTTCGCCCCGCCCGCCGCGCCCGGACGGCGCTGGCAGGTGACGAAGGCCGAGTTCGTCCCGCAGATGATGGACCTGTCCACCGGCCGCGTCGTCGACCTCCCCGCCGCCCTCGCCCAGGACCCCGGCAACTCCGCCTACGAGAGCGCCCAGGACGAGATCACCGAGGCCGTGCTCGGCCGCGACGCCGCCAAGGACGGCCTCCGGCGCGCCGGATAGGCCCCCGCGGCACCCGCCCGGCGCCGCCCGCCCTCCGACCGGTCCGGCCCGCCCGCCCGGCGCCGCCCCGCCCTCCGACCGGTCCGGCCCGCTCTCCGGCGCGCCGGACCGGACGGCTACGGGACCACCGTCAC
>NZ_JBHVUQ010000007.1:0-94124 GCF_042884105.1 Streptomyces sp. NPDC058157 | reverse complement strand
CGTCCGGGCCCTACGGGCGGTCGCCCGGACCCCACGGCTCGTGCTCCGGAGCGGCCGGGCGGGGCAGGGGTTCCAGGTCCACGTCGCGGCCCCTGGGGCGCCTGCGGCGTCCGCGCATGACCGCCGCCGCCAGGAGCAGCAGCGCGCCCGCCCCGAAGGCGGAGGCGAGCCCGGCGCCGAGGCCCTGCCCGTCGGCGCCGACCGACAGGCCCCCGGCCGCCTGGCCCTGGCGGACCATCCACAGCACCGCCACGCCCAGCACCACCACCCCCGCCAGCGCCATGAGCGGCCGCGAGCGCCGCACCACCGCCACCAGCACGAGCAGCGCGGCGAAGACCATCGGCAGCAGCAGCGAGCCCGGCAGCGCGGGCACGTCGGTGGTGACGCCGGAGCCGGAGAACAGCTCCTCGATGCGGTAGTCACGGCCGGGCCGGCCGTCGTACCAGGCCCGGAACGGGCTCCAGACGGCGGCGACGGCGCCGATCAGACCCATGAGCGAGCCGATTGCGTTGCGGATCATGCCCGGCCCTCCGGGGTAGCGGTCATGATCCCGACGCTAGCCCGGGGCCCCGGGCGCCGCACGCCGGTCGTGGCGTACGGAGGCGTGGCCGGGGCCCGGGGGCCGGTGGCCTCAGGAGGTGGCGCGGGCGGCTTCGACGCGGCTGCGCAGGGCCTCGTTCATCGTGGTGAAGTTGCGGGCCGTGCCTTCCAGCAGCTTTCCGGTGAAGGGGACCAGCAGCCCCCGGAACCGTTCGCCGTGCTCCAGCCGGGTGGTGCGGCCCGGGCCCTCGGAGAGCCGGAAGAAGTGCTCGCCGTCGAAGAGGCCCCGGACCAGGAAGCGGCCGACCCAGCGGAGCTCGGCCGCGGGCACGCAGACCCGGACGGTCGGGTGGAAGGTGGTGGGCTTCCCGGACTCCGCGTACATGGTCAGCCGCAGCCGCCCGCCGGGCGCGACCTCGCCGCCGGCCTGCCGGATGAAGGGGTTCCAGACGCAGTAGCGGGGCAGGTCGGTCAGGACCGCCCAGACCTCTTCCGGGGCCGCGTCGATGATGATCTCGGTGGTGATGTTGCGTCGCATGTTCGCCGTGTTCCTCGTGGTGACGTGGTGCTCACCGAAGGGACGCGGGGGTGTGCGGCTGCCGCCGGGTTCGGTGCTGGGATGCAACCACGGATCGGGCGGGGCGGAGCCGGGGGAGGGGAGGTCTTCGCTGGTGGCGCAGAGAGCGGAACAGAGCCTTCCGGGTGTGCGGGGGTGAATGCCGACACGTCGGGCGGGCGTCGCCCGGGTGCGGCCGGGCGCGCCTGGTAGCGTGACGGCGTTTTGTCTCAGGGGGAGGGACTCGAACGATGCTGTCCGGACGGGTACGCGGGATCAGATTCGGCGCGGTGCTGGTGGCGGTGGTGCTCTCGCTCACCGGGTTCTCCACGGGCCACGGCAAGGGCGACGGCGGCGGGGGCGGCTGCTCCGGCTCGAAGAGCAGGAGCAAGACGAAGAAGACGAGCGGCGGCAGCGGGATCCGCACCGACAGCGGCCCGACCGCGACCGCGACCGCCACCGCGAGCACCGGGCCCGCCACCGCCTCCGTGGTCTCCTGCGTGGACGCCGGCACCGCCCGCCCCTCCAGCACCGTCGAGGTCACCTCACGGCTCGACCGCACCGCCACCTTCTCGGTGACCCTGCGCCGCGAGGGCGTCGGCGGGGGCCTCGTCGAGACGGCCACCGTCCTGGTCACCCTGCGGGCGCGCGAGACCCGCAGGGAGACGGTCCCGCTGCGGGCCGGGGAGCGGGCGGGCGACGTCAAGGACTGCCGGATCACGGCGGTCACCACCGTGTCCGCCACGGCCACGGCCACGGCCACCGCCACGGCCACCGCCACCCCGTCCCCGAGCCCCACGGCCACGGCCTCCCGCAGGCCCTGATCAGCGCAGCCGGAACCCCGGCCCCGCCCGGCGCCCCTCGAACAGCTCCGCCTGGCGCTCCGGCGGGAGGTTCCCCAGGGCGATCAGGGCCGGGGCCTGGGCGAGCGACTGCTGCAGCGCGGCCTGCTTCGCCGACCACAGCGCCCGCACGGTGCCCTGCACGCCCTCCGTCGGGAACGAGGCCAGGGTCCGCGCCGACCGCAGCGCCGCCGCGAGCAGCTCCCCGGGCTCGGCCAGCTCCGACACCAGGCCGATCTCGTACGCCCGGCGCGCGGAGAGCCGTTCCGCCGTGCCCATCAGGGACATCCGGGCGACCTCGCCGAAGGGCATCCGCTGCGCCATGTAGACGGCCTCGTAGGCGCTGACCATCCCGTACGAGGTGTGCGGGTCGAAGTAGGTGGCGGTGGTGGCCGACACGATGAACTCCGCCTCGCCCAGCAGGTAGAAGGCCCCGCCGCAGGCCATGCCGTTGACGGCGGCCACCACCGGCTTCCACAGGTCGTTCGCCTTCGGCCCGACGGCGATCAGCGGGTCGTCGGCCGAGTACGGGGAGGCCGGCTGCGGCACCTGCGCCGAGCGGTCGATCCCGGTGCAGAACGCGGCCGTGCCCGCGCCCGTCACCACCACCGCCCGGACCTCGTCCTCGAAGCGCAACTCCCGCCACAGCGCCGCCAGCTCGGCTGCGGTGGCGAGGTCGATCGCGTTGTGCCGGTGCTCGCGGTCCAGGGTGACGACCGCGACCCCGGCCTCCTTGTCCCGCTCGACCCGGAGCGTCATGACTTCACCGGGATCCAGCGCGGCACGGCCATCCCGCCCGTCTCGGTGAACACCACCTGCACCTGCGCCCCGATCCGCAGCCGGGACGGGTCCACCGAGTCGAGCGGGGCGTCCGCGGAGGTGACCAGGTTCCCCGCCAGCCGGATGTGCGGGGCGTCCGCCAGCTCCACCAGGATCACGTTGTACGGGGCCTGCGCCGCGTACGCCGGCAGCAGCGGGGGGTGCGGCAGGACGTAGGACCAGATCCGGCCCCGCCCGCTCATCGGGCGCCACTCGGACGCGAAGGACCCGCAGTGCGGGCAGCAGGGCCGGGGCGGGAAGCGGAGCCTGCCGCAGGAGGCGCAGGCCTGGACGCGGAGCTCGCCGCGGGCGGCGTACTCCCAGAAGGGGGCACCGTCCTCGTCGGGGACGGGGAGCAGGAGCTGGAGTTCGTCGGCGCCGGGGGCGGTGGTCATCGTGCGGCTCCTCGGGGAAGGGGGCTCAGGCGCGCAGCAGGATCGCGGACGTGGGGACGCCCTCGCCGGCCGTCACCAGGCAGGTGGCGGCGTCCGGCACCTGGGCGGTGGAGGTGCCGCGCAGCTGCTTGACGCCCTCGTTGATCAGGTTGAAGCCGTGCACGTACGCCTCGCTCAGCCCGCCGCCCCCGGTGTTGATCGGGAGCCGCCCGCCGATCTCCAGCGCCCCGCCCTCGGTGAACGCGGCGCCCTCGCCGCGGCCGCAGAAGCCGTAGCCCTCCAGGGAGAGCGGGATCAGGGGGGTGAAGGCGTCGTAGATCTGGGCGACGTCCACGTCGGCGGGCCCGAAGTCGGCCTGCTTCCACAGGTGCCGGGCGGCGGTCCAGGCGGGGCCGGACAGCGGGTCGTCGTTCCAGTAGTTGACCATCCCGTGGTGCTGGGCGGGCAGGCCCTGGGCGGCGGAGTGCACGTAGACGGGCTTCTGGCGGCAGTCGCGGGCCCGCTCGGCGGAGACGACCACGCAGGCCAGGGCGCCGTCGGTCTCCAGGCAGTTGTCGAAGAGGCAGAGCGGGTCGCTGATCATGCGGGAGGTCATGTACATCTCGCGGGTCAGCGGGCGGTCGTACATCATCGCGGCGGGGTTCTCGTTGGCCCGGTTGCGGCAGGCCATCGCGACGTTGAAGAGGTGGTCGCGGGTGGCGCCGTACTCGTGCATGTAGCGGCGGGCCAGCATGCCGATCTCGTCGGCGGGCCGCAGCAGCCCGAAGGGGCGGGTCCACTGGCCGGGGGTGGGCAGCTGGACGGCGGTGTTCTTCCAGGGGCGCGGGCCGGAGCCGCGCTTGCGGGAGCGCCAGGCGACGCCGACGGTGGCCTGGCCGGTGGCGACGGCGGCGGCGAGGTGGCCGACGGTGGCGCAGGAACCGCCGCCGCCGTAGCCGACTTTGGAGAAGAAGGTGACGTCGCCGGCGCCGATGGCCTTGGCGACCTCGACCTCGTCGGTCTCCTCCATCGTGTAGGAGGCGAAGGCGTCGACCTCGCCGGGGGCTATGCCCGCGTCGGCGAGCGCCGCCAGGATCGCCCGGCAGGCCAGCTCCTTCTCCGACGCGGGTAGCCGCTTGGCGAAGGGGGTCTGGCCGATGCCGACGATTGCCGTAGCGTCCTTGAGCGTTGCCGCCATCGCCACCTCCGGGGTGCGTCGGTACTGCTGACAGCGGCGAAGGCTACAGCTAATCTGACGGATAGTCAGCTACTGGTGTCAGGGGAGGGGCGGGCGATGGACCGAGGCGGCCACGAGGACCACGACGACACCGACGCGTACGAACCGCCCGGACGACCGGGAACGCCGCCGGAGGAGGCCCCGGCGGCTGCGGGGGGCCCGGTCGCCGCGGCTGCCCCGGCAGTGCCGGGAGGCCCGGTCGCCGCCGAGCCCGTCGATCCGCGCGGTGACCTGCGGTGGGGTAGCGTCGCCGGGCTCGTGCGGGACGCCGCGCGGCGGTACGCACGCCGCGAGGCCGTCGTCGACGGGCGTACCCGGATCGACTACGCCCAGCTCGGCGAGCGCGTCGAGCGGGCCGCCGCCGCCTGCCTCGCCGCCGGCGTCGAACCCGGCGACCGGGTCGCCGTCTGGGCGCCCAACACCGTCGACTGGATCGTCTCCGCCCTCGGCGCCGTCACCGCCGGCGCCGTCCTCGTCCCCCTCAACACCCGCTTCAAGGGCGCCGAGGCCGCCTACGTGCTCCGGCGCAGCCGCGCCCGCCTCCTCTTCGTGACCGGCACCTTCCTCGGCACCTCCTACGTGGCCTCCCTGCGCCGCGCCGCCGCCGAAGGCACCGGCACCGGACCGCTGCCCGGCCTGCCCCACCTCGAACAGGTCGTCGTCCTCGCCGACGACGCCCCCGCCGAGTTCCGCACCTGGAAGGACTTCCTCGCCGGCGGCGACCACGTCCCGGCCGCCGCCGTCCACGCCCGCGCCGACGCGATAGCCCCCGACGCCCCGTCCGACATCATCTTCACCTCCGGCACCACCGGCAGCCCCAAGGGCGCCGTCATCACCCACGCCCAGACCCTGCGCTGCTACGCCGTCTGGAGCGAGCTCGCCGGACTGCGCGAGGGCGACCGCTACCTCATCGTGAACCCGTTCTTCCACACCTTCGGCTACAAGGCCGGGATCATCGCCTGCCTGATGCGCGGGGCCACGATGGTCCCCCAGCCCGTCTTCAACGTGGACACCGCCCTCGCCAACATCGCCGCCGAGCGGATCTCCGTCCTCCCCGGCCCGCCCACCCTCCACCAGTCCCTCCTCGACCACCCCCAGCGCGACCACCACGACCTCTCCGCCCTGCGGCTGGTCGTCACCGGGGCCGCCGTCGTCCCCCTCCAGCTCGTCGAACGGCTCCGCGCCGAACTCCGCATCGCCACCGTCCTCACCGCCTACGGGCTCTCCGAGGCGAGCGGCATCGTCACCATGTGCCGCCGCGGCGACCCCGCCGAAGTCGTCGCCGCCACCTCCGGCCGCGCCATCCCCGGCACCGAGCTGCGCATCGCCGGCCCCGACGGCGCCGCGCGGCAACCCGGCACCCCCGGCGAGGTCTGGGTCCGCGGCCACCACGTGATGCGCGGCTACTTCGAGGACCCCGAGGGCACCGCCCGCACCCTCACCCCCGAGGGCTGGCTGCGCACCGGCGACGTCGGCGTCCTCGACGGCGCCGGCAACCTGCGCATCACCGACCGGATCAAGGACATGTTCATCGTCGGCGGCTTCAACGCCTACCCCGCCGAGATCGAGCAACTCCTGGGCCTGCACCCGGACATCGCCGACGTGGCCGTCGTCGGCGTCCCCGACCCCCGGCTCGGCGAGGTCGGCAAGGCCTACGCCGTCCGCCGCCCCGGCTCCACCCTCACCGCCGACGACCTGATCGCCTGGTCGCGCCGCGAGATGGCCAACTACAAGGTCCCGCGCGAGGTGGAGTTCGTCCCCGACCTGCCGCGCAACGCGAGCGGCAAGGTCCTCAAGACGGAACTCCGCGCCCGCCGCTGACCCCCGTCACGCGGCCGACCGCAGTCCCGCCCGGTGCGGGGCCCCGCCCGCGTACGCCAGGTCGGCGCGGGCGGCGCACTCCCGGGCGGCCAGGTCGCGGCCGAGCGGGGCCAGGGCCGCGCAGAACAGGAGCCCGCCCAGCGGGATCAGGTCCAGGCTGACGCCCATCACCGCCGTGCCCGCCAGCACCGCCACCGGACGCCACACCCCGGTCCGCCGCCGGACCGCCAGCTGCGTCACGATCCACAGCAGGCCCACGTAGAACAGCAGCGGCCCCACCGAGTACACCACCGGCTCCACCAAGGGCCGGCTCTGGATCTCCTCGAACAGCCGGTTCATGCCCGCCCGGTCGGCGGACCGGAAGCCGACGGTCAGGTCGATCACCGCCTGGGCCGCGACCGCCGCCGACCCGGCCAGCCCGAGCCAGGTCGCCGCCCCGGCCCCCACCCGGCCCACCCGCCCCACCGGGGCCGCCAGCCGCCGCAGCCCCGCGAACACCGCCCCGAACAGCAGCACCCCGGCGGTCAGGAACAGATGCCCGGCGGTCCAGGCGGGGCCCGGCCCGTGACCCGGGTCGGAGAGCCGGATCACCCCGTACGCCAGCATGCACAGCGGCCCCGCGACGAAGGCTCCCCGCACGAACGCGGTCCGCCGCCGCCCCCACGGCCGCCCGCCCACCGGCGCGCCCCCGCCCTTCGGCCCCGAAATCCCGTACTCAGAAGCTGCGTTGGTCATGCCCCCGATCCTGTCCGCCCGACCCCCCGGCCGGGATCCGGCATCACCCCCACCGCCACCCCGAGACGACCCCGACGCACCCCTGACCAAGGCCGGGGGCCACCGCGTTAGCCTGCACGGGTGAGCGTGCGTCAAACAGTGGAACGAATGCGGCGGCAGAGCGCGGTGCGGGCCGGCACCCGGGCGGGCGCGGTCTTCGCGCTGACCCTCGCCGCGGCCCTCGCCCTGACCTTCGTCCTGCGGCCCGGCACACCCGGGAAGGCGGACGCCGACGACCCCGCGCCCGCACGCAAGCCCGGGCTGACCGCCGCCGTCTCCGCCCCCTTCAACGCCTTCACCGAGGGCTACGACTGCTACCGCACCCCCACCCTCACCACCACCAAGGACGGCACCCTCCTGGCCATCGCCGAAGCCCGCACCGCCGGCTGCGGTGACGTCGGCGACATCGACCTCGTCCTCAAGCGCTCCACCGACGAGGGCCGCACCTGGGGCCCCCTGCAGATCATCCGCGGCGCCGGCGACCCCGGCGCCTACGGCAACCCCGCCCCCGTCGTCGACTCCGCCTCCGGCCGCGTCTCCCTCCTCCACGCCTACAGCACCTGGACCGCCGACCCCGACGGCAACCGCGTCCGCGGCCCCCGCGAACTGCGCCTGGCCCACAGCACCGACGACGGCGCCGACTGGACCACCGACCCCGCCCCGCAGCCCCAGCTCAAGGGCGCCGACTGGACCTGGGTCTCCGTCGGCCCCGGCCACGGCGTCCAGCTCACCCCCACCCGCCCCGACCGGCCCGGCCGCCTCGTCGTCAGCGCCGACTACCGCACCGGATCCGGCGAATCCGGCGCCCAGCTCCTCTACAGCGACGACGGCGGCCTCACCTGGCGGCCCGGCGCCCGCTGGGGCGCCCCCGAAGGCCGCCCCGCCCCCAACGAGCCCGCCCTCACCCAGCTCCCCGACGGCCGGATCTACGTCAACGCCCGCTCCACCGCCACCTGCGGCACCGCCGACCACCGCATGTCCGCCGTCATCGACGACGTCTCCGCGCCCGAGGTCCCCGCACCCGGCTTCACCCCCGTCGCCGACCTCCCCGCCCCGCCCGCCGCCGGATCCGTGCTCCAGCTCCCCGGCGGCCCCCTGCTCCTGTCGGCCCCCAGCCGCCCCGGCGCCGAATCCTCCGACCGCTGGACCCTCGCCGTGCGCACCTCCCGGGACGAGGGCCGCACCTGGTCGAAGGACGGCGCCGTCGTCCTGCGCGAACGCGCCGGCTACTCCGACATGGCGGCCCTGCCCGGCGGACGCGTCGGCCTGCTCTACGAGACCGCCAACGGCACCCCGCACGGCTACATCAAGTTCACCGCCTTCGGCCCCCACGAACTGAGCGCCGCCGCAGAGGACCTCACCCCCCGCCGCACCGGCGACACCACCCCCTACCGCAACCACGCCGTCGTCCACGGCGCCCCGCGCCTGGGCAACCGGCCCGGCGGCGGCAAGGCCATGCGCTTCGACGGCAAGGACGACTTCCTGCGCCTGATCGACTGCCCCGACGAACTGCGCGTCGGCGCCGAAGACTTCGCCGTCGCCACCTGGGTCAAATACAAGACCCGCGGCCAGGACGCGGAGAGCGGCGTCCGCCAGCCCCTGTTCTGGGCCTACGGCCAGGGCCCCGCCGCCCCCCAGATCCGCATCGAGGCCGACCCCGCCACCGGTCGCCTCGACGGCACCGTCAACTCCGGAACCGGCCCGATCGCCGTCACCTCCCGCTCCCGCACCGACGACGACACCTGGCACCACGTCGTCCTCCAGCGCAGCGCCGGCCGCCTCGAACTCTCCGTGGACGGCGCCCCGCCCGCCACCGCCCCCACCCCCACCGGCCCCGCGGGCGACCTCCGCCCCACCGGCCCCTTCACCATCCACCTCGGCACCCAGCCCGACTACAAGGCCTTCTACGCCGGCGCCCTGGACGACGTACGGATCTACGGCCGCGCCCTGTCCCGCAACGACATGGCCCGCCTGCGCGACGGCAACGACGTCACCGACCAGGAAGGCGTCCACCTGCCCTTCGACCGGATCTGGTGACCCGGACGGCGCTGTCAGTGCCCCTTGCCATAGTGCCGTCCGTGATCAACGAACTCGACGGCACCGACTGGACCTCCCTGGGCCACGCCTACGGCCCGGGCGGCGACATCCCCGGCTGGCTGACGGCCATGGCCTCGCCCGACCCCGACGCGCGGGACCGCGCCTTCAGCAACTTCTACGGCGCGGCCCACCACCAGGGCGACGTCTACCCCTGCACGGTGGCCGCCCTGCCGTACCTGATCGGCCTGACCGACGACCCCGCCACCCCCGACCGGGCCTCCGTCGCCGCGCTGGTGCTCAGCATCGGCCGCGAAGCCGCCGACCGCGACGACGACTGCGTCCGCTTCGCCCCGGACGGCACCGAGTCCACGGCCCCCGCCGACGCCGTGGCCCTGCTGCGCTCCCGCGCCGACGCCTTCGTCCGCTACGCCGCCGACCCGGATCCGGGCGTGCGCCGGGCCGGCATCGAGGGCCTGGGCCTCTTCCTCGACGACACCGACCGGGCCCTCGCCCTACTGCGCGACCGGCTGCCCGCCGAGAGCGGGACGGCGGAACGCCTGCTGGTCCTGCGCACCACGGCCGACCTCGCCCTGCGGCTGCCGGCCGCACCGCCGGCCGCCACGGCCTGGCTCGCCGCCCTCGCCGAGGACGGGGCCGCCGACCCCGACGTCCGGCTCGGCGCCCTCGTCCACCGCGCCCGCTGCACCCCGCAGGACATCACGGCCGAGACGGTACGGACGGCGATCGGCCTCCTCGACCGGCTCACACCCCCGGAGGAGGAGGCCGCCACCCAGGGCTGCGACGCCACCACCTGCGCCTGCGCCCCCGCCGCGACCACACCGGCCCCGGCGCCGGCCGCCCCGGCCCAGGACGTCCCCCCGCAGATAGCCGCCGCCTTCGAGGACCTCGACCGCGCCGGCCGCGTCCACGCCCCCACCACCGAGCTGCTGCAGACCTTCCACACGGTCCTCGACGCCCGCGTACCCGAGCGCACGGCCCTCCTCACCGCCCAACTGGGCAGCGCTGACCCGGCCACCCGCCACGACGCCCTCGCCATGGCCAAGGACCTGATCCGCTCCTGGCGCGGCGACCACACCGCACTGGTCACCCTCGTCGCCGGCCTCCTGCGGCCCCACGAGCCCTACACCACGGCCGTCGCCGCCGAATGCCTCCGCACGCTGGGCCCCGCCGCCGAGCCCGCACGCGAAGCCCTCGCACGCTGCGTCGCCGCGCACCGGACCGAGCACGGCGAGGACGTGTGGGCCAGTCCCCGGCCCCTGCTGCGCCGCGCCCACCAGGAGGCCGTCATGGCACTGGCCCGCCTCGGCGACGCCCGTGCGCTGCCGAGTCTCCTCACGGCCCTGGACTCCGACGCCGACGCCTGGCGCGCGGTGCAGGTGGCGGGCTCCCTGGGCCCGGCGGCCGCCGGTGAACTGGTCCCGCGGCTGGTCCGGCAGCTGGCCGGCGTCGACTTCGCCAAGGAGTGGACCGACATGAGCGCGGTGGCCCTGGTGCAGGCCCTGGCCGTACTGGGCGACCCCGCCGCCGTCCCGGCGGTCACCCGGTGCCTGGAGGAAGCGGCCCGGCACGGGCAGGTGCGCACCGTGGCCTCGGGCCTGGAGGCACTCGCCTCCTTCGGCACCGCCGCGGCCCACGCCCTGGACACGGTCCGGACGCTGACCGGCTCCGAGGACGGCAACGTCCGCCTGGCCGCAGCGGGAGCCCTGTGGGCGCTCGGGCGCGACCCGGAGGAGGCCCTTCCCCGGCTGGCGGAGCACCTCGACGGCCACCGGCGCCACCAGGCGGCCGGGGTCCTGGGCCGGATCGGCCCGCCCGCCCGTGCGCTGGCCCCGAGGCTGAGGGAGATGCTGGCCTCCCGGGACGCGTGGACCCGGGTCCACGCCGCGGCCGCGCTGTGGGACGTCGTCGGGGAGAGCGGCTCCGGGGCCGAGAGCGAGGCCGTCGTGCGGACCGTGCTGGGGGCCTGGGAGGACAACGGCCGCACCGCGAACCGTGCCCTCGCCTGCCTGTCCCGCACGGGCCCGGCCGCCGCGGCGGCCGTTCCCCGCATCGAGGCGGAACTGGCGTCGGCCCGCCGCCCCGGCGACTTCTTGGGCAGCGTCGCCGACGACGAGGAGACGCTGCGCCTGTGCCGCACCGTCCTGGACGGCCTCCAGGGCCCCGGCTAGGGTCCCGGCTTGCGGGCCAGCAGCAGGCGCCAGTGCGGGGTGCCGTCCTCGCGGTGGCCGAAGGGGGGCAGCGGGACGGTCTCCACGGTGAAGCCCGCCGCCCTCAGGTCGTCGCGGACCGGGCCGAACGGGAAGGTGCGGTAGTACATGACGAAGGGCGGCCGCCACACCGCGTTGCGCACCCGCATCGCCGAGTCGAAGCCGGCCACCGCCCACCACAGGGGCGAGGTCGGCGGGATCGGGGCGCCGACCGGGAAGGCGAACACGCCGCCGGGGCGCAGGGTGCGGTAGACCCCGCCGAAGAGGGCGGGGCGCTGGGCCGGGAGGAAGTGGCCGAAGGCGCCGAAGCTGACGGCGAGGTCGTACGCGTTCCAGAGCCGCTCGGGCAGCGCCAGCGCGTCGGCCCGGACGAGGTCCACGCCCTCGGGGTGGAGCCGGGCCGCCTCCGCCAGCATCCCGGCGCTGAGGTCGACCCCGGTGACCCGGTCCCGGCAGAGGCGGCGCAGCATCCCCAGGCCGGCGCCGGTCCCGCAGCAGAGGTCCAGGCCGGAGCCGAAGCCGCCCTCCCGCTGGGCGAGGGCCTCCTCGACGGCGTCGAGCATCCGGTCCGGGGTGCGGAACGGCGTGCGGTCGAACTTGGGGGCGAGCAGGTCGTAGCCCCGCTCGACGGAGGAGAGGGCCTGGACGGCCAGTTCGCGCAGGCTCGGGCCCTGGGAGGTGAACACGGGCTCAGGGTAGTGGCGGTGGCCGGACATGCGGATGCGCGGCGGCCGCGGTGGTCCCCCTCCGGCCACCGCGGCCGCCGCTCCCCCGTGCGTTCCCCCGTGTGCTGTCCGTACGTTCCCCCGTGCGGGCTCGTCCGGATTCCCCCGAATCCCCCGTGGGCGAGCCCGCCCGTCCCCCCGTACGCCGTGCTCCTTGCCGGTGGCGCATCCCCCCGGGTGCGTCCACCGTCGTGCTTCCCCCGTGTTCCCCCGTGTTCCCCCGTACGTCCTCGGGCGGTTCCCCCGTACGTCCCCCGTACGACCGCTCAAGGCCCCCCGTACGTTTCCCCCGTACGTCCGTCCTGCCGTGTTCCCCTGCCCGTTACGGGCGGGGGCCGGACGCGTGGTTGTCCATCGACACGATGTCGAGGTCCGAGGCGTGGTTGTCCAGCGGCTTCTCGCCGGGCTTGGCCACGACCGGCGGTTCGGCCGGCGGGTCGTCCAACGGGTTGACGTCGGCGACCGAGGCGTGGTTGTCGAGCGGTCTGATGTCGCCGTCGAGCGGCAGGATGTTCTCGTTCGTCGCCATCGACTCTCTCCTGATCTCTTGTGGTGCCCGGTGGTTGTCGGGCCCGTTCGGCGATTCCCCCGTGGACCGCCGAACGGGTCGTCCTCCAGCCGTCCCGGGTGCCCCCCGACGCCCCGGGCCGATGCACTCATCCTGCCGCGCGGCGATAAACGAACGATGAACGCGGTCGTCCATCGAGCAGGGCTCCAGGTCAGGCGCTCAGGCGGCCAGTTCCGACGCCAGCAGGGCCTGCACTTCGGCCAGTTCCGCCGAGCCCAGTTGCAGGAACACCGCCTCCGCGTCCCGCCAGCAGGCGCGCGCCCGGTCGGGCTGGCCGAGCCGGCGCAGTGCCTTGCCCAGGACCGTCAGCACCGTCGCCCGGCGCCACTCCCCGCCGATGCCGCGCAGCGCGATGGCCTGTTCGGCGTGCTTGGCGGCCAGCGCGGGCCGCTGGGCGGCCAGGTGGGCCTCGGCGAGCCGGAAGTGCGTCACGCCCTCCCACAGCGGCTGCCGGTTGTCGTGGAACAGGGACAGGGCCTCGCCGAGCTGGTCGAGGGCCTCCGCGAGCCGCCCGGCCTGGGTGAGCGCGATGCCCAGCGCGTAGCGGCCGTTGGCCAGGCGCAGGGTCAGGCCCATCCGGTCGTATATGGCGATGCCCTGCTGGGCGAGGTCGATGGCGCTGGGCATCCGGCCCAGGACCACGTGGATCCGGGAGAGGTTGCACAGGGCGCTGGCCTCGCCGATGAAGTTGCCGTCGGCCCGGAAGTTCTCGATGGCCTCCAGCAGGAAGCGCTCGCCGTCCTCGTGCCGCTTCTGGTAGAGGGCGATGATCCCGCGGTCGTTGGGCGCCCAGCAGCTGGGCAGCGGGTCGCCGGCCAGGCGGGCCAGTTCCATGGCCTGGCGGGCCTGTTCGTCGGCCTCGGTGAACCGGCCGACGAAGAGGTGGACCATGGTGAGGGTGGTCCGGGCCCGGCCCTCGCTGCGCGGGTCCCGCGCGGCGCGCGCGGCCTCGCACAGGGTCAGCGCGGCCAGCTCGTACTGCTTGGAGTTGGCGCCGGACTCGGAGAGGTCCTTGGCCGCCCACAGCAGGTCCACGGCCCGGCGCAGGGCTCCGGGCCGCCCGGCGGACTGGCGGACGCAGGCCAGCAGCGGGTCGGCCTCGGCGAACAGCCAGTCGAGGGCGGCGCGGGGCTCGCCGAGGACGAGTCCGGGGTGGCGGGTCTCGGAGAGGTGGGCGGGCAGCCGGTCGCCGGGCCGCTCCAGGGCGTACACGCGGGAGGCGGTGGCGAGGTAGAAGTCGAGGAGCCGGTCGAGGGCGGCCTCGCGTCCGCTCTCGGGCCGTTCGTCGCGTTCGGCGCAGGCACGCGCGTAGAGGCGTACGAGGTCGTGGAAGCGGTAGCGGCCGGGGGCGGCGGATTCCAGCAGGGAGCAGTCGACTAAGGCCTCCAGGAGGTCCTCGGTGTCGTGCTCGGGCAGGTCGAGGGCGGCGGCCGCGGCGGGCAGGGAGATGTCGGGGCCGTCGGCGAGGCCGAGCAGGCGGAAGGCGCGCTGCTGGGCGGGTTCCAGCTGGCCGTAGCCGAGCTCGAAGGTGGCCTTGACGGCGAGGTCGCCGGACTGGAGTTCGTCGAGGCGGCGGCGTTCGTCGGCGAGCTTGGCGGCGAGGACGGAGACGGTCCAGGTGCGGCGGGCGGCGAGCCGGGAGGCGGCGATGCGGATGGCCAGCGGCAGGAACCCGCAGGCGCCGACGACGTCGAGGGCGGCCTGGCGTTCGGCGCCGACGCGTTCGGCGCCGACGATGCGGGTGAACAGCTGCAGGGCCTCCTCGGGGCTCATCACGTCGAGGTCGACGAGATGGGCGCCGGCGAGGCCCGACATCCGGACCCGGCTGGTGACGAGGGCGGCGCAGCCCGCGGTGCCCGGCAGCAGCGGGCGGACCTGGGCGGCGTCGCGGGCGTTGTCGAGCAGGACCAGGACGCGGCGGCCGTCGAGGGTGGAGCGGTAGAGGGCGGCGCGGTCGGCGGCGGAGTCGGGGATGGCGCTGTCGGGGGTGCCCAGGGCCCGCAGGAAGGAGCCGAGGACCGCCTCGGGGAGGGCGGGGCGGGGTTCGGTGCCCTGGAGGTCGACGTAGAGCTGGCCGTCGGGGAAGTGCGGGCGGGCGGCGTGCGCGACGTGCACGGCGAGGGTGGTCTTGCCGACGCCGCCGATGCCGGCCAGCGCGGAGACGGCCATGACCTGGCCGTCGGAGCCCGCGAGGATCTCGCCGAGCTCGCTGACGAAGGGGGTGCGGCCGGTGAAGTCCGGGACGGTGGCGGGCAGTTGTGCGGGCCTTACGGGTGCGGGGGCGGCGGCCGGGGCGGGGTCCTCGGTGCGGGCCAGTTCGGCGTCCGCGTTGAGGATGCGCTGCTGGAGGACGGAGAGTTCGGGCCGCGGGTCGACGCCGAGTTCGTCGGCGAGGAGCCGGCGGGTGTCGGCGTACACGGCGAGGGCCTCGGCCTGGCGGCCGCTGCGGTAGAGGGCGAGCATCAGCAGCTCGCGCAGCCGTTCGCGCAGCGGGTGGGCGGCGGTGAGGGCGGTGAGCTCGGAGACGGCCTCGGCGTGCTGGCCGACCTCCAGGTCGAGGTCGAGGCGGGTCTCCAGCAGTTGGAAGCGCCATTCGGTGAGCCGGGTCCGCTCGGTCTCGGCGTGCGGTCCGGGGACCCCGGCGAGGGGTTCGCCGTCCCACAGGTCCAGGGCGCGGGCCAGCAGCGTGCGGGCGAGGGTGCGGTCCCCGGCGGTGCGGGCCCGCTCGGCGTCGGAGGCGAGCCCGCGGGCGATGGCGAGGTCGAGGGACTCCTGGTGGCGCAGCCGGATGGCGTAGCCGCCGGCGTCGCTGACGAGGAGGCCGGGGTCGAGGACCTTGCGGAGCCGGGAGGCGTAGGTGCGGATGGTGGCGAGGGCCTGCTGCGGGGGGTCCTCGCCCCATATGGCGTCGATCAGCTCGGGCGCGGTGGCGGTGCGGCCGTCGCGCAGGAGCAGTGCGGCGAGGAGGGCGCGCTGCTGGGGGCTGCCCGAGGGCAGGGCCTGGCCGCCACGCCAGGCCCGGATGGGCCCGAGCACGGCGAAGCGGTTGTCGCCGGCGGCTCCGGTCGGTGCGGCGGCTCCGGTTGGTGCGGCCGCTCCGGGCGCCGCGACGGCCCCGGGTGCCGCGGCCGCTCCGGGTGCCGCGACGGCTCGGGCCGACGTGGCCGCTCCGGCCGTCGCGGTGGCTCCGGGCGTGCCGGGACCGTCGGAGACGCGCGGCTGGTGCGGGATGGCCGGTCCGCCGTCCATCTGTCCTCCCCCTGCCTTCCGTCGGTTCAAGGGCAAGTCTGCCCTGTGTTGAACGTACGCGTCAGTCCGCTGCGGAGCCATCCGCTCCTGGCCGGTGGACGACTGGTGCGCAAATAGCTGACGGTTCGTCAGATGGCCGCTACCTTAAGAGGTATGGAGACCTTCCCCAAGATCATCTCGGTGGACGACCACACGGTCGAACCCCCTCACGTCTGGCGGGACCGGCTCCCGTCCAGGTACCGCGACACCGGCCCCCGGATCGTCCGCGCCCCCCTCAAGGAAATGACCTTCCTCGGTGGCAAGTTCGCGCCCGTCATGGGCGCGAAGGGCGACGAAGGACCCGTCGGCGACTGGTGGGTGTACGAGGACCTGCACCGGCCGCTCACCCGCCTCGACACCGCCGTCGGGTACGACCGTGACGAGATCAAGCTGGAAGTCATCACCTACGAGCAGATGCGCCCGGGCTCCTTCTCGGTTCCCGAGCGCCTCGCCGACATGGACGTCAACCACGTCCAGTCCGCCCTCTGCTTCCCGACCTTCCCGCGCTTCTGCGGCCAGACGTTCACCGAGGCCAAGGACCGCGAACTCGGCCTCCTCGGCGTCCGCGCGTACAACGACTGGATGGTGGAGGAGTGGTGCGGGCCCGAGGCCCGGGGCCGCCTCATCCCCCTGACCCTCGTCCCGCTGTGGGACGCCCGGCTCGCCGCCGAGGAGGTGCGCCGCAACGCCGCGCGGGGCGTGCGCGCGGTCGCGTTCTCCGAGATACCCCCGCACCTGGGGCTCCCGTCCATCCACACCGACGCGTGGGACCCCTTCCTCCAGGCCTGCGACGAGACCGGCACGGTCATCGCCATGCACATCGGCTCCTCCTCGCGCATGCCGTCCACCTCCGCCGACGCCCCGCCGGCCGTCGGCTCCACCATCACCTTCGCCAACTGCTGCTTCTCGATGGTCGACTGGCTGATGAGCGGCAAGTTCGAACGGTTCCCCCGCCTGAAGATCATGTACGCCGAGGGCCAGATCGGCTGGATCCCCTACATCCTGGAGCGCGCGAACGTGGTCTGGGAGGAGAACCGCGGCTGGGGCGGGGTCGCCGACAAGGTCCACCGCCCGCCGTCCGAACTCTTCGCCGAGCACGTCTTCGGCTGCTTCTTCGACGACGCCTTCGGCCTGAAGAACCTCGACTCCATCGGCGTCGGCAACGTCCTCTACGAGACGGACTACCCCCACTCGGACTCCACCTGGCCCAAGTCGCGGGAGGTCGGCGAGGCCCAGATGGGCCACCTGGACCCCGAGGTCGTCGACCGCATCGTGCGCGGCAACGCCATCGACCTGCTCGGGCTCACCCCGCAGGGGCTCTGGCCGGGGGCCTGAGACGGCACGGGGGGCGGGGCCGCAGGAGCGCGGCCCCGCCCCCCCGCCGCGGCGGATCGGACGCAATCAGCCGGCGGTGGCGCGGGCCCCGCCCGTCACCACGGGCCGGACGTGCGTCAGCAGCAGCTCCAGGAAGCGGTCCGGGCGGCGCAGCGCCGCGAAGTGGCTCGCGCCCTCGATCAGCGCGAAGGCCTTCACCGGCGCCTCCACCTCGTCGAAGAACGCCTTGGCTCGGGCCGCCGGGGTGATCACGTCCAGGGCGCCCTGGAAGACGAAGAACGGCACCTCGAAGCGGGTCCCGTCGGCCCGGTCGTCGAAGGCGTGCGTGCCCGCCGTGACCGGCTGCGAGAAGCCCTGCCCCTTGAAGTACGCGAGGATCCGGGCGGGGGAGTAGAGCGGCGAGAGCCACATCGAGCCCAGGACCACCTTCTTCACGGTGTCGAGGGTGAGCGGGTCGCTGCCCGCGCACAGCTTGTCGTACGCCGTCCGCTGCGCCGGGGTCCAGCGGCGCCAGTCGGAGCCCATCGCCTCCAGCTCCGCCGCGTCCTTCGCCTTCCCCGCCGCCCGCAGCCGCTCCAGCGTGGCGTCGTAGGCGGAGGTGTCCCGCCCGGCCTCCAGGACGTTCTGGTCGGTGCCGACGTACGCCGAGAACAGCTCGGGGTGGCTGCGGGCCAGCCGGAGCCCGAACACCGTGCCGAAGGAGCTCGGCAGCAGCACCACGCGGTCGACGCCGAGGCGCGCGCGGACGTGGTGGACGACCTCCAGCGCGTCCGCGTACAGCCGCGCGAAGGACGGCTCGCCGCCCTGGCCCGAGGGCCCGCCGTGGGCGAAGGTCAGCCCGGCGCCGCGCATGTCCCAGCGGACCACGGTGAAGTGCTCCTCCCAGGCCCGGGTGCGGGCCCCGTACGGGGAGTTCGCCGCGCCCGGGCCGCCGTGCAGCTCCAGCAGCACCGGGTTGGCCCGGTCCTCGCCGCGCACCGAGATCCACTGGTCGATGCCGCCGATGCGGACGAAGCCCTGCTCGTCGATGCCGTCCGGCGTGTCGATGCGCATCAGGTGGGCGTTCGCGGACCGGCGCACGGCGCGGTGGGCCAGGAGGCCGGCGACGGGGACGGCGAGTGCGGCGGCGGTGGTGACGGCGGTGGCGGCGATGATCCCGAGCATTACTGTTTCCCCCAGACACTGTTTTGTTGACGAGGAGGAGACTACGGCAACGCAGGCGTTTGTAAAGGGGGTTGAGGGCATGGCTCCCGGCCGTCCGGCGGCGCCGGAATCCCGCCATCCCAGCGGCGCGCGAGGTGCGCACCTTGCACCCCGGCCCGTCGCCGGGGCATGCTTCGCCAGGGCAAAGCGGGAGGGATCATGGCGGTGGACAAGCGGTCCGTGGTGACGGCGGTGCTCTGCGCCGTGGCGGCGCTGGGAGCCTCGGCGGCGGTCGCCGAACTCGTCCCGCCCCCCGAGGCGAGCGCCCCCGTGCACGCCAAGTCGGCCGCCGCGCCCTCCGGCTCGCCGAGCGCCTCCTCGCGCCCGCAGGCGTCGAAGCCGCAGCTGGGCAAGCCCCGGCAGACCCCCGGCGCACCCAACCAGCCCAACCAGGCCAACCAGGCCAAGACCACCGCCTTCACCGGCGCCCTGTTCACCGGCAGCCTGGACGGCGACCACTTCTGCACCGCGACGGTGGTCCGCAGCCCCGGCAAGAACATGCTCGTGACCGCCGGGCACTGCCTCCTGGAAGGGCAGCAGTCCCGCGACGGGGGCGCCGTCTTCGCACCCGGATACGCGAACGGCGTGGCCCCGTACGGGGTCTGGAAGATAGAGCAGGTCTTCGAGGACAAGCGCTGGGCCGACGACACGGACGACGACTACGACCTCGCCTTCGCCCGCCTCGCCCCCGACGACAAGGGCCGCAACATCGAGGACCTCACCGGCGGCGCCACCCTCGACACCAGCGGCCGCGCGGGCGAGGAGGTCACGGTGACGGGCTACCCCGCCGACCGCAAGGTCCCCCGCACCTGCACGGCGGTCGCCGTACGCACCAGCGAGCGCGAGCAGCGCTTCGACTGCGCCGACTTCCCCGGCGGGACCAGCGGCAGCGCCTGGCTCGGCCGCGACGGCAAGATCATCGGCATCCTGACGGGCGGCGACACGGACGACGTCTCCACCAGCACCGTCCTCGGCGACTACGCCGCCCAGCTCTACACGAAGGCCACCGCGCCCCAGCGGTGACGGGGCCCGGGCGGCGTGTGCGTCCTCCCCCGCGCGGGGGAGCACGGCTCGCTCCCGCGCACGACGACCCGCAGGCGGCTTCCGGCCAGGATCGGGGACGACCCGACCGCCGCTCCCGGAGGAGACCGCCGCCATGCACCGCACGCTCCTGCGCCTTGCCGCGCCCCTGGCCCTCGCCGCCGCCCTCACCGCCCCGGCCTGCCTCCCGGCATCGGCGGCGGAGGCGCCCCCGACCGCCGCCGCCCACCCGGGGTTCCCCGTGCCGGGCGGGATCACCGGCTGGGGGCGGATGGCCTACGGCGACCCCAGGGACGACGTCCGGATCTCCGTGGACGCCCACGGCCTGTTCGCGCCGACGCACTCCACCACCGCCGCCCACCCGTGGGGACGCTTCCGCATCCAGCACTACTCCCCGCCCGAGGACGGCAGTCCCGCGAGCTTCAACTGGGGGGACTTCGTCGTCGACTGCCTTCGGGTGGACGGCACGGAGGTCTCCGTGACGGGCCGGCTCGTCGACGCGGGCCCGGTGTGGCAGGAGTTCCTGAACCGCGAGCCCCTGCCGGCCCGCATGGGCCTCAGCTTCCGCCTCCCCGCCCCGGGCGGCCGGCCCGGCGAGGCCCGCGTCGGGCTCACGCCCCCGGCCGCGAAGGGCGCCCCGGACATCCCGAAGTGCTCGACCGGGCCGGCGGAATCGTCCCTCACGGCGGGCGGATACACCCTGACCACCTAGAATGGGAACATGTATTCGAATGACGGCCCGGCCGTGCCGGGGGAGCGCCCACCCCTCACGCCCGCCCTCACCGGGGGCGAGCTCGCCCGCTGGTACTGGACCCTGGCCGAGCTGACCGAGCTCGCCCGGCGGCTCGACGTGCCCCGCGGGGGCGGCAAGGCCGCGCTCACGGAGCGGCTGCGGGCCGTGCTCGACGGTGCGCCGCTCCCCGCGGCCGCCCCCCGCCGGGCCGCGGCCGCCCGGCAGCTCTCCGCCCCGGTGGACGGCGCCACGGTGATTCCCGAGGGGCAGCGGTGCAGCCAGGTGCTGCGGGAGTTCTTCCGGCGGGAGATCGGCCCCGGATTCCACTTCGACGCAGCCATGCGCGCCTACGTCGCGGAGAACCCCGGCCGCACCCTCGCCGAAGCCGTCACCCACTGGCACGCCACCCGCGGCGCGGCGGCCGAACCCCAGGAGATCGGCGCCCAGTTCGAGTTCAACCGCTTCCTGCGCGCCTGGCACGCCGACCGTCCGGACGGCACGAGGCAGGAGGCCCTCGCGGCCTGGCACGCCCACCGCTCGGCACCGCGGGGCCCGGCCGCAACCGGCGGCACGGCCTGAAAATGCGTTGAGCCGCCACGGCGGCGCGGCCGAGTATTCCTGTCCATGGGACATCTCGAAGCCTCGCACCTGGAGTACTGCCTGCCCGACGGGAGGGTGCTGCTCGGCGACGCCTCGTTCCGCGTGGGCGAGGGGTCCGTGGCCGCCCTGGTCGGCGCCAACGGCGCGGGCAAGACGACGCTGCTGCGGCTGCTGTCGGGCGAACTGCAACCCCACGGCGGGAGCGTCACCTCCAGCGGCGGCATCGGGGTCATGCACCAGTTCGTCGGCTCCGTGCGCGACGAACGCACCGTCCGCGACCTGCTCGTCTCGGTGTCCCAGCCGCGCATCCGGCAGGCCGCGGCCGCCGTGGACGCGGCCGAGCACCTGATCATGACGGTCGACGACGAGGCCGCGCAGCTGGCCTACGCCCAGGCGCTCAGCGACTGGGCCGAGGCCCGCGGGTACGAGGCCGAGACGGTCTGGGACATCTGCACGATGGCCGCCCTCGGCACCCCCTACGAGCGGGCGCAGTTCCGGGAGGTGCGGACCCTGTCCGGCGGCGAGCAGAAACGGCTCGTGCTGGAGGCGCTGCTGCGCGGACCGGACGAGGTCCTCCTGCTCGACGAGCCGGACAACTACCTGGACGTACCCGGCAAGCGCTGGCTGGAGGAGCGGCTGCGGGAGACCCGCAAGACGGTCCTGTTCATCTCCCACGACCGGGAACTGCTGGCCCGGGCCGCGCAGCGCATCGTGGCCGTGGAACCCGGCCCGGCCGGCTCCGACGTGTGGGTGCACGGCGGCGGCTTCGGGACCTTCCACGAGGCGCGGGAGGAGCGGTTCGCGCGCTTCGACGAACTGCGCCGGCGCTGGGACGAGAAGCGGGCGCAGCTGAAACGGCTCGTCCAGGACCTGCAGCAGTACGCCGCCCGCAGCGACGAGATGGCCTCCCGCTACCAGGCGGCCAAGACCCGGCTGCGCAGGTTCGAGGAGGCCGGCCCGCCGCCGGAGCCGCCGCGCAAGCAGGAGATCCGGATGCGCCTGCAGGGCGGCCGCACCGGGGTGCGGGCCGTGGTCTGCGAGGGGCTGGAACTCACCGGGCTGATGAAGCCGTTCTCACTGGAGGTCTTCTACGGGGAGCGCGTCGCGGTCCTCGGCTCGAACGGCTCGGGGAAGTCGCACTTCCTGCGGCTGCTCGCGGGCGAGGACGTCCGGCACACGGGCGCGTGGAAGCTGGGCGCACGGGTGGTGCCGGGCCACTTCGCCCAGACGCACGCCCACCCCGAACTGGTGGGACGCACCCTGGTCGACGTCCTGTGGACCGAGCACGCCAAGGACCGGGGCGGGGCGATGTCGGCGCTGCGGCGCTACGAGCTGGAGCGCCAGGGGGACCAGCCCTTCGACAAGCTGTCGGGCGGCCAGCAGGCCCGCTTCCAGATCCTGCTGCTGGAGCTGGCGGGCACCACCGCGCTGTTCCTCGACGAGCCGACGGACAACCTGGACCTGGAGTCGGCGGAGGCCCTGCAGGAGGGCCTGGAGGCGTACGAGGGCACGGTGCTGGCGGTCACGCACGACCGCTGGTTCGCCCGCTCCTTCGACCGCTACCTGGTGTTCGGCTCGGACGGCGTCGTCCGGGAGACCACCGAGCCGGTGTGGGACGAGCGGAGGGTCGAACGGGTGCGGTGAGCGGGGCTCCTCAGGTGACCAGGCCGAGGTGGACGGGTTCGGGCCGGGCGGCGGTGAGGAGGTCCGCCAGGCGCGGGGGCCAGAGCGGCTCGCCGAGGGTGGCCAGGCGCTCCGGCGAGAGCCACTGCCAGTGGATGCCGGGGTCCTCCAGGACGGGCTCCCGGTGGGGGCCCGTGGTGACGTAGATGTGCTCGTGCTGCCGGACGGGGACGCCCTCGTGGGTGAAGTCGTGCTCCCAGGTGCACAGCAGCCGCTGCGGCTCCAGGTCGGTCCACCCGGTCTCCTCGCGCAGCTCCCGCCGCACGCACTCCTCGGGGGTCTCACCGGGATCCATCCCGCCGCCCGGGGGAAGCCAGTGGATGCCGACTTCGACGTTGTTCTCCCGGAACAGGAACACCGACCCGCTGGGGGAGAGGACGACAAGGCGCGCTGCCTGACGCGGAGTTCTCATCACCGCAGGGTAAGTCGACAACCGGCCCGCGCGGGAGGGGTCGGCACCGGGGTTCTCGGGGAGGTCAGCAGCCGGAATCCTCGAACTTCGAGTAATTGGGCCGGATCTTCAAGGGGCCGACCTTCACGTCGACGGCTTTCCCGCCCTTGTCCTTGTCCCGCACCACCATGATGGCGCCCTGTTCCAGGTCGAGCACCTCTTGCTCCCGGAATGCGTCGCAGTCGACCTTGACGACCGCCTGTTTCGCCGGGTCTTTGGTGAGTCCCACTGCCGCGCAGACGGCCTTCTCGGCGGCGCGGTGCGCGATGTCCCGATGCTTGTTCTCGTGCACCGTGATGAGCGCGACCGCCTTGTCGATCAGGGCCTTCTGCTCCGGAGCGGCCGGTGGGTGGCCCGGGGCCCAGCTGGGTACGGCGATCCTGGTTTCCAGAACGTAGTTGACCTTGGCGACCTTGCCCTTGTCGTCGAATTCGAATGTGAATGTGATCTTGGGCTCCATGTGGCCGACGGCTACGGTGCCGCCGGCGTCGTACTTCGCCTTCGTGAGGAATTCGTCGACCGTGGACGAGGCGATCCTCGCCGGAATGTCCTTCGTGTCGTCGATCGTGGGTTTCTGGGAACACCCCGCCTTTTTCAGGGTCACGGGCGTCGGCCCCGATTCGGTGAACGGCCCCTGGGCGCCGGTGTGGGAACCGCTGATCTCGTCACACCCGACGGAACCGATCTGCACGGCACCCCCGAGGTCCGTGCCGATGAGGGTGCCGGAGACCCTGCCGTTGTCGATGACCTTCCTGACGGGGTCCCCGTCCTGCGTGGTCGTGTACGACCCGTGACCTCCGGTGAGGAGCAGCCGATGGGCATCGCCCGTGATCTTTCCGCCCTCCATGAGGATGTCGACCTGCAGGTCGACGTCGGTCCGGTAGTTGGCGGAACGCATGCTCCACGAGCCGCTGATCGCCCCGGCGTCGTCCACCGAGAGATCGAGGTGCACGTGGGAGTTGATGTGCAGTTCCCCTTCGCCGTTCGGAATGACGCTGTCGATGGCGACCGTGCCGTCGTAGTCCCCCGGATTGAGCGTCCCGGGTGCCGGGTTGCAGGTGGTGAGGGGGACGGATTCCGGGGCGGCGGCCGTGGCGAGGCGCGCGGGGGTGCCCGGGCCCACGGCCAGGGCCGCGGCCAGGGCTGCGGCCAGGAGGGTGGTGGTGCCCGGCGGGGCCGGGCGCTGCCCTTTCGCCACGACCATCACCGCCTCACGGCTCTTTCCGGTACTTCCATCTCAAGGCCTCGGCGCGGTGATCGCATGTGCTCGGCCCGGCCCGTGACCCAGGTTCCGGTTCTTGTCGGACGGGGGTGGTCCGGGGCTGATCTTGGCTGTAGAGTTCATCTTGAGCTCGCGGCCGGGAAACCGGTGGTGGGACCGGCGTTGGTGGTCCAAGGAAAGGCACCCCACTTCCTGTGGGGGGATGCAGGTGCAAGGCCTGCCCAGCGCTCGATCAAGGCCCCGGCCTCCTCAGGGAGGCCGGGGCCTTTGCGCGTCAGACGGCGGTGGAGAGCGACGTGTGGCGCCAGGCGTCGAGTTCGCGAAGCACCAGGGCCAGCTTCGCCTCGACGCGTTCGACCGCGTCCGTGCCCAGCTGCAGGCGCAGCGGCGGTTCGGCGGCCCCGGTGATGTCGACGACGGCCTTGGCGGCCTTCGCCGGATCGCCCGGCTGGAGGCCGTCGTTCGCGGCCAGCGCCTCGCGCACCGGACCCGCTCCGGCGGCGTAGTCGGGGATGGTGGCGGGCTCGAACCGGATGCTCGAGCTCTTGAGGAAGTCGGTGCGGAAGCCGCCCGGCTCGACGATGGTGACGTGGACGCCCAGCGGCGCGAGTTCGCCGTGCAGTGCCTCCGAGATGCCCTCGAGGGCGAATTTCGACGCCCCGTACACGCCCACCGCAGGGGCGGTCGCGAAGCCGCCGACGGAGCCGATGTTCAGGACGTGTCCGGACCGCTGGGACCGCAGGGTCGGCAAGGTCGCCCGCAACGTGTTGAGCACGCCGAACACGTTGACGTCGAACAGGTCCCGGGCCGCTTGGTCGGAGGTCTCCTCGACCGCGCCCACGAGCCCGTAGCCGGCGTTGTTGACCACGACGTCGATCCGCCCGAACTCCGCCAGCCCGGCCTCCACCGCGAGTGCCAACTGCTCCGGCCGGGTGACGTCCGCGTCCACCGCCAGCAGCCCTTCCGGCTTCTGCGGGTACGCCTCGAGCACCGCCGACGCGTCCCTCGCCGTCGCGATCACGCGGTGTCCCCGCTCCAGCGCCTCACGGGTGATCTCCGCGCCGAGCCCACGCGAGGCACCGGTGACGAACCACACGCTCATGTCTCTCCCCCTTCAGATCGTCCGATTGGCCGACGGGTCGACGGTACGAGCTGGAGTGCGCTCCAGATCAACAGGAACGTGACCGGAGTCACCCCCGCCGACAGCCGCGTGGAACCGGAACCCGGGTCACCGGTAAAGCTGATCAGCTGATGTACCGTCGGGGGGATGAGCAAGCACCGTCGAGCCGGATCCGGGTCCGGTCCCGCCTCCAGCCCCCGTGCCCGTACGTCGGAACGCGGCCGGCGGCGGCGCGGGGCGTCGGCCGGGCGGCCGTCGCGGGCGCTGGTGCTGGTCGCCACCGCCGGGCTGCTGGCCTTCGGGGCCGGATGGGTGCACGCCCTCCACGAGCGGCCCGGCGCGCCCGTGCCGCCGGCCGGCACCGACGCCCGGCCCAAGGCCCACGCCGCGGGCCCCGAACACGCCGCGCGCGGTGGCCGCCGTCCCGACGCCCTGCAGGGGCTCCCGGCCGCCGCCCTCAGCGAGAGCACCCGGGCCCGCATTCCGGCCGAGGCGCGCCAGCTGGTCCTCGTCACCGGCAAGGCCAAGGACTCCTCGGAGTCCACCGCCGCCCTGTACACCCGCCCCGACCCCGGCGCGGACTGGGTGCGGGCCGCGCAGTGGCCCGCCCGCAACGGCGCCAAGGGCTGGTCCACCGGGCGCGAGTACGGGGACCTGACCTCCCCGCAGGGCGTGTTCTCCCTCAGCGACGCCGGCGGCCTGCTGCCGGCCCCGCCCGGCACGAAGCTCCCGTACGACCGGGACTCCGGGTTCGTCGCGTCGGGCCGCGGGGTGAACGGCGAGTCGCTGGAGGGCTCCTTCGACTACGTCGTGGCCATCGACTACAACCGCCGCCAAGGCGTGTCCCCCCTGGACCCGGTGATGCCGGACGGCGAGGGCCGGGGCGGCAACATCTGGCTCCACGTGGACCACGACGGCCCCTCCCAGGGCTGCGTCGGCCTGCCCAAGGCGGCGATGGAACAGCTCCTGCGGACCCTGGACCCGGCCGCCCACCCGGTCATCGCGATGGGCCCGGCCGGTTTCTGAGCCGGGGCCGGGTGTTCAGGGGCTGAGGTCCAGGACCCGGACCGGTTCCCCCGCCCAGCGCTTCGGTTCCGTGGTGGCGACGAGAGCCCCCTCGGGCCGATCGGCGGTGGGCTGAGCCGCGTACCGGCTGTGGGCCGCGGCCCAGGTCTCCTCGCGGGCGACGGCCAGGGCCGCCGGCAGGTCCAGGTCGACGATGGTGACGCCGGGCAGGGCGGCGAGGTGCTCCGCGGTGCCGGGCCGGATCCGGTCGGCTTCGACGAGGGCGCAGGCGGGGGCGTACAGGAACCAGCCCACCTCGCCGTGCGCCCGTTGGATGAGGCGGGAGACCAGGACGTTCCCCCGCCCGGCCGCCAGCATCGCCGTCTCGTCCAGCACGATGTGCGTGTCCGTCACCGGCCCCTCGCCTCGGTCAGCCGCCGGTCCAGCTCGCCGTCCAGGTCGCGCTCCTCGGTGGCCGTGGGGGCGTAGCCGGTCCAGTCCCGGAGCGCGGCGCGGGCCCGTTCGGCCCGCTCGGCCCGTTCGGCCGGGGTGAGCAGGGTTTCGGCGAGGCGGGCCAGGTAGGCGCGCAGGGAGAGGCCCTCGGCCGCCGCTATGGCGGCGAGTCTGTCCTTGGCTTCCTCGGGGATGCGGATGTTGGCGTCGGTCATCGCGGTGCTCCTTCCCATCCATCCAGGGTACGGGTACGCACCCGTACCCGCCATCCTTCCCGGGGATCGCCTCCCACCTCTTGCCTGACGGACCGTCAGCTACGACGATGGCGCCCGGCGCCGCACGGCGGATCGGCATACGAAGGCGAGGCGGGACGGCCATGGCACGCGTGTTTCCGGAAGGCCGGCTGGCGTACGGGATGCAGCTCCCGGTCCAGTCGCAGAGCACCATCTACGCCGAACCCTGGGAGGCCTCCGCCGGGGCGGCCGACCTCGCCGAGGTGGCGCGGGCCGCCGACCGGGCCGGCTTCGGGTACCTGGCCACGTGCGACCACGTGGCCATCCCGCGCCGGCTCGCCGGGCCCATGGGCACCGTCTGGTACGACCCGGTGGCCACCCTGGCCTTCCTGGCCGGGATCACCGAGCGGGTCCGGCTGCTGAGCCACGTCGCGATCGTCGGCCTGCGCCACCCGCTGGCCACCGCCAAGCAGTACGCGACCCTCGACCACCTCTCCGGGGGCCGCCTGGTCCTCGGGGTCGGGGCCGGGCACGTGCAGGAGGAGTTCGAGGTGCTGGGGGCGGACTTCGCCGGCCGGGGGGCGGTCCTGGACGAGACCCTGGACGCGCTGCGGGCGGCCCTCGGCCCGGAGGAGTTCCCCGCGTTCGAGGGGGAACGGTTCTCCTTCCGCGACCTCGGCCAGTTGCCCCGTCCCGCCCAGGAGCGGATCCCCGTCTGGGTGGGCGGGTCCTCCCCGGCCGCCGTGCGGCGGGCCGCGGTGCGGGGTGACGGCTGGCTTCCGCAGGGCGACCCGCGCGAGCGGATCCCGGCGCAGGTCGCCCGGATCCGCGAGCTGAGGGAGGCGGCCGGGGTGGCGGGCCCCTTCGAGGTGGGGGCGATCACCGAGCCCCTCTACGTCGGCGAGCCCGGCTGGGACACCGGCAGGCGCACCCTCACCGGCAAGGCGGAGGCGCTGGCGGAGTCCCTGCGGGAGTACCGGGCGCTGGGCGTGGACCAGATCCAGGTCCGCTTCCGCAGTCGCGACCGGGCCGAACTCGTCGACCAGATCACCGCTTTCGGGGCCGAGGTGGCCCCGTTCCTCAACGACTGAGAACGACCGGGAGGGAGTACCCGTGGGCAAGCTGGACGGGCGCGTCGTCATCATCACCGGTGCGGCGCGCGGGCAGGGCGAGCAGGAGGCGCGGCTGTTCGCCGCCGAGGGGGCGCGGGTGGTGCTCGGCGACGTCCTCGACGAGCAGGGCGCCGCCGTCGCCAAGGGGATCACCGAGGAGCACGGTGAGGACCGGGCGCGGTACGTCCGGATGGACGTGGGCCGCGAGGAGGACTGGACGGCGGCCGTGGCCGTCGCGAAGGAGGCCTTCGGCCGGGTCGACGGGCTGGTCAACAACGCGGGCATCCTGCGCTTCAACGAGCTGACCGCGACGCCCCTGGAGGAGTTCGAGCAGGTGGTGCGGGTCAACCAGGTCGGCGCGTTCCTCGGGATCAAGGCGGTGGCCCCCGAGATCGGGGCGGCCGGCGGCGGGACGATCGTCAACACCTCCTCGTACACGGGCCTGACGGGCATGGCGTACGTGGGCGCGTACGCGGCGACCAAGGCGGCGGTCCTCGGGCTGACGCGGGTGGCGGCGCTGGAGCTGGCCGCGCGGAACATCCGGGTCAACGCGATGTGCCCGGGCGCGGTGGACACCCCCATGGCCAACCCGGGCCTGCTGGACCCGGCCGGGGTGACGGACGAGGCCCGGGAGGCGATGGCGGACCTGTACCGGAAGGTGGTGCCGCTGGGGCGGGTGGGGCGGCCGGAGGAGGTGGCGCGGCTGGCGCTGTTCCTCACGTCCGAGGACTCCTCGTACATCACCGGCCAGCCGTTCGTCATCGACGGGGGCTGGATGGCGGGGGTCAGCATCCTCTGACCCGCGACCTGCGGCCATCCGATCTGACGAGTCGTCAGTTACTGTCATCCCCGCTCTTGACGCCCCCACTGCGCGGTGGAACAGTCGGACCCATCGAATCTGACGCAACGTCAGAAACCTAAGGACGGTGAACCCCTTGGAATTCGGGCTTTTCGTGCAGGGCTACGTGCCTGAGGCGCGGTCCAAGGTCGACCCCGAGGCGGAGCACAAGGCGCTGCTCGAGGAGACCCAGTACGTCATCCAGGCCGACAAGTCCGGCTTCAAGTACGCCTGGGCCTCCGAGCACCACTTCCTGGAGGAGTACTCCCACCTCTCGGCGAACGAGGTCTTCCTCGGCTACCTCGCCGCCGCCACCGAGCGGATCCACCTCGGCTCGGGCATCTTCAACCCGCTCGCCCCGGTGAACCACCCGGTGAAGGTGGCCGAGAAGGTCACCATGCTCGACCACCTCTCCAAGGGCCGCTTCGAGTTCGGCACCGGGCGCGGCGCCGGCAGCCACGAGATCCTCGGCTTCCTGCCCGGCATCACGGACATGAACCACACCAAGGAGATCTGGGAGGAGACCATCGCGGAATTCCCCAAGATGTTCCTCCAGGAGGAGTACGAGGGGTTCCAGGGCAAGCACTGGTCGCTGCCGCCGCGCAAGATCTTCCCCAAGCCGTACGGCAAGGCGCACCCGGCCATGTGGTACGCCGCCGGGTCCCCCTCCTCGTACGCGATGGCGGCGAAGAAGGGCCTCGGGGTGCTCGGCTTCAGCGTCCAGAAGGTCTCGGACATGGAGTGGGTGCTGGAGCAGTACAAGACGGCGATCCAGGAGGCGAAGGCGATCGGGGCCTTCGTGAACGACAACGTGATGGTCACCTCCACGGCGATCTGCGCGGAGACGCACGAGAAGGCGGTGGAGATCGCGGTCAACGCGAACATGAACCGCTTCCAGTCGCTGGTGTTCCGCTACCACGACACGTTCCCGCGGCCGGAGGCGATCCCGGAGTGGCCGGAGACGCTGCCGGAGTACAACGCGGAGATCATCGAGCTGCTGATCGCGGAGGAGCTGCTGATCTGCGGTGACCCGGCGGAGGTGCGGGCGCAGTGCAAGCGGTGGGAGCAGGCGGGGGCGGACCAGCTGTCGTTCGGTCTGCCGACCGGGGTGTCGTACGAGGACACGATGACGACGATCAAGCTGATCGGTGAGCACGTGATCCCGCACATCGACACGGACCCGGTCCACCGCACGACCCGCTTCCGCCAGTCGGCGTAGCCGGTCCCGCCGGGGGTGCGGGGGGTACCGCTGCGCGGAGCCGTGTCCCCTACCCTCCCCCAGACTCCGTCCGGGGGGACCCCCACTTCCTCCGTTCCCTGGGGGCTCCGCCCCAGACCCCCAGCGCCTCAAACGGGTCCGGGGCGGAGCCCCTGGGGGCACCTCCCAGCGGTAGCTGGGGGAGGAACGGGCGAAGGGCGGGTAGGGGACTTCGCCCCGCGCAGCGGACCACCGGCACCGGCACCGCCCCCACGCACCGCGACACCGCACCCCGCCCGGCCAGGGCAACGGCAGAGGGACACCAGGAGGGGAACCCCCATGCTCGACCACCTCATCCGCGGAGCGACCGTCGTCGACGGCACCGGCGCCCCCGCCCGCGTCGCAGACGTCGGCATACGCGACGGCCGCATCGCCGTCATCGCGGAACCCGGCACCGTCGAGGAGGAGGCCCGTACCGGCGAGGACGCCACCGGACTGGTCCTCACCCCGGGGTTCGTCGACCCCCACACCCACTACGACGCCCAGCTGTTCTGGGACCCCTACGCCACCCCCTCCATGAACCACGGCGTGACCACCGTCGCCGGCGGCAACTGCGGGTTCACCCTGGCGCCCCTCCACCCCGACCGCCCCGAGGACGCCGACTACACCCGCCGCATGATGAGCAAGGTCGAAGGCATGGCCCTTGCCGCGCTCGAAGAGGGCGTCGACTGGTCCTGGTCCACCTTCGGGGAGTACCTCGACGCCCTCGAAGGGCGGATCGCCGTCAACGCCGGGTTCATGGTCGGCCACTGCGCCCTGCGCCGCCACGTGATGGGGGAGGCCGCCACCGGCGACGCCGCCCCCACCCCCGCCCAGCTGGAGCGGATGCTCGCCCTCCTCCACGAGGCCATGGACGCCGGCGCCTGGGGGCTGTCGACCACCCAGTCCGCCACCCACTCCGACGGCGACGGCGTCCCCGTCGCCTCCCGCCGCGCCGCCCCCGCCGAGCTGCTCGCGCTCTCCCGGGCCGTCGGCGAGCACGAGGGCACCCAGCTGGAGGCGATCGTCGCGGGCTGCCTCGACCAGTTCGCCGACGAGGAGATCGACCTCTTCGTCGAGATGAGCGCCGCCGCCGGCCGGCCCCTCAACTGGAACGTGCTCACCATCGACGCCGCCGTCCCCGAACGGGTCCCGCGCCAGCTGGTGCCCAGCGAGCGCGCCCGCAAGGCCGGCGGCCGGATCGTGGCGCTGACCATGCCGATCCTGACCCCCATGAACATGTCCCTCGGCACGTTCTGCGCCCTCAACCTCATCCCCGGCTGGGGCGAGGTCCTCGCCCTCCCCGTGCCCGAGCGGATCGCGAAGCTCCGCGACCCGGACGTACGGGCCGAGATGCTGCGCCGCGCCGACAGCAAGGAGGCCGGGGTCTTCCGGCGCCTCGCGAACTTCGGGCGCTACGTCATCGGTGACACGTACAGCGAGGAGAACGAGGGCCTCAGCGGGCGCGTCGTGAACGACATCGCCGCCGAACGCGGGCAGGACCCCTTCCAGTGCCTGGTCGAGATCTGCGCCGCCGACGGCCTGCGCACCGTCCTGTGGCCGATGCCCACCGACAACGACCCGGCGACCTGGGCCCTGCGCGCCGAGACCTGGCAGCACGAGGACGTGATGCTCGGCGGCTCCGACGCCGGCGCGCACCTGGACCGGATGTGCGGGGCCCCGTACACGACCCGGTTCCTCGGCGACTGCCTGCGCGGGCGCAAGCTGGTGCCGCTGGAGCAGGCGGTGAAGATGCTGACGGACGACCCGGCGCGGCTGTTCGGGCTGCGCGAGCGCGGCCGGATCGCCGAGGGCTGGCACGCGGACCTGGTCCTCTTCGACCCGGAGCGCATCGAGGCCGGCCCGGCCACCCTGGTCCACGACCTGCCCGGGGACAGCCCGCGGCTGGACTCCCGGGCGATCGGGATCGTGTCGGTACGGGTCAACGGGGTCGAGACCGTCCGTGACGACGAGGTGACCGGCGCGATCCCGGGGATCGTGCTCCGGTCGGGCCGGGACACGAGGACGGTGAGCACCCGATGAGCGGCGAGCAGGGTCAGAAGCTGTACGTCGGCGGGGAGTGGGTCGAGCCCGGCGGCGGGTACTACGAGGTGGTCAACCCGGCCGACGAGTCCGTGGTGGGCCTGGCCCCGGAGGCCTCGCGGGCGCAGGTCGAGGAGGCGGCCCGGGCCGCCGCCGAGGCCTTCGGGCCGTGGTCGCGCACGCGGCCCGAGGAGCGGGCGGCGATCCTGGACCGGGCCGCGGACGTCATCCAGCGGGAGTTCGAGCCGTGGGCGGAGCTGGCCCGGGCGGAGACGGGCGCCCCGACCGGGATCGCGCGCGGGATGCAGGTCGGGGTGGGAGTGGCCCGGTTCAGGCGCTACGCCAAGGGGGCGCTGGAGCCGGTGGAGCGGGGGCTGCCGCCGCAGGTGACCGAGGCGGGGCCGATGGGCGCGGCGAGCGTGCTGGGGGCGCTGGAGGTGCGCCAGCCGGTCGGGGTGGTCACCTGCATCACCTCGTACAACAACCCGTGGGCGAACCCGGCCGGCAAGGTGGCCCCGGCGCTGGCGATGGGGAACACGGTGGTGGTCAAGCCGGCTCCGCAGGACCCGCTGTCGGTGTTCCGGATGGCCGAGGCACTCGCGGAGGCCGGGCTTCCGCCGGGGGTGGTGAACGTGGTCTCGGGGCAGGCGGTGGAGGTCGGCGAGGCGGCGGTGGAGTCCCCGTACGTGGACATGGTGTCCTTCACCGGCTCGACGGGGGTGGGGCAGCGGATCGCGGAGGTCTGCGGGCGGTCCATGAAACGGCAGCTGATGGAGCTGGGCGGCAAGGGCGCGGCGGTGGTCTTCGAGGACGCCGACCTGGACGCGGCGGTCATGGGCATCGGCACCACCTTCTCCTTCTACAGCGGGCAGATCTGCACGGCCCCGACGCGGGTGGTCGTGCACCGGTCGGTGTACGCGGAGCTGGTGGAGAAGCTGACGGGGTACCTGGCGTTCATGAAGGTCGGGGACCCGGCGGTGAAGGGGACGGTGGTCGGGCCGGTGATCTCGGCGGCGCACCGGGACCGGGTGGAGTCGTACGTGGAGCTGGGCCGCAAGGAGGGGGCGCGGATCGCGTTCGGCGGGGAGCGGCCGGTGGTGGGGGAGGGCGACCGCAGGGGCAAGGGCTTCTACGTGGCGCCCACGCTGCTGGTGGACTGCACCCCCGACATGCGGGTGGTGCGGGAGGAGGTCTTCGGGCCGGTGGTCGTGGTCGTCCCCTTCGACGGGGGCGAGGACGAGGCGGTGGCCCTGGCCAACGACAGCGACTACGGGCTGATCAGCTACGTGTGGTCCGGGGACTCGGCACGGGCGTTCCGGGTGGCGCGGCGGCTGCGGGCGGGCGGGGTCGGGGTGAACACGATCGGCCGGAACATGGAGGCGCCGTTCGGGGGCTTCAAGCGGTCGGGCGTGGGCCGGGACGTGGGCTCGTACGCGCTGCACGCCTACAGCGAGGTGCAGTCGATCGTGTGGGCGGGGTAGGGGCCGGGGCGGCCGAGAAAATTGCCTCGGGAAATTTTCCAAACGGACATTCCGGGCGTTGCTGCGGTTTCCGCATTCCGGAACCCCACGTCCGCTGCCTCCGAATCGGGCGCGGGGGTGCGAGTCGATCTTGCAATCGGGCGTCGTAAACTGCCTGTGGATTGACATTCCAAGGCGATTCATTGCGCCGACATCTGGACTTAACCCTTCCAGATGTGGAAATCGCACCCTCTACCGTCCTTTCTCATGACACAGCTGGACGAGCGGCCTCGGGTCGGAGACACGGTAAGCGGCGTGGCCGAGGGCGACGGCGAGGTGCGCGGCAAGGGCCTCGGCAAGGGCTCCGTCGGCCTGATGGGCAGCGCCGTCATCGGCATCTCCACCGTCGCCCCCGTCTACTGCCTGACCTCCACCCTCGGCTCCACCGCCGGTCAGGTCGGCCTCCAGATGCCCGCCGTCTTCCTGGCCGGCTTCCTGCCGATGCTGCTCGTCGCCTTCGCCTACCGCGAGCTCAACAAGGACATGCCGGACTGCGGCACCTCGTTCACCTGGACCGTCAAGGCCTTCGGCCCGCGGATCGGCTGGATGTGCGGCTGGGGCCTGGTGATCGCCACGATCATCGTCCTGTCCAACCTGGCCGGCGTCGCCACGTCCTACTTCTGGCTCCTGGCCGGCGAGATCACCTCCGACCCGGACATCGCCGCCCTCGACCACAACAAGTTCGTCCACATCGCCACCTGCCTGACGCTGATCGCCGTCGCGACCGCCATCAGCTACCGCGGCATGACCGCCACCAAGGGCGTCCAGTACACCCTCGTCGGCCTCCAGCTCGTCGTCCTCGCGGTCTTCGTGGCCATGGCCTTCCAGAAGGCCTCCGCCGGAACCTTCGACACCGGCGTCCACTTCTCCTGGCAGTGGATGAACCCCTTCGCGGTCGAGTCCATGGGCGCCTTCACCGCCGGACTCTCGCTCTCGATCTTCATGTACTGGGGCTGGGACACCTGCCTCACCGCGAACGAGGAGACCATCGGCTCCGCCAAGACCCCGGGCCGCGCCTCGCTCATCGCGATGGTCGTCCTCGTCGGCTCCTACCTGGCCACCGGCGTCGCCGCCCAGATGGCCGTCGGCTCCGGCGACAAGGGCCTGGGCCTGGGCAACCCGGAGACCTCCGGCAACGTCTTCGCCGCGCTGGCCGGCCCTGTGATGGGCCCGGTCCTCGGCATCCTCCTCTTCGTGGCGGTCCTCGCCTCCGCGGCCGCCTCGCTCCAGACCACCTTCATCCCGGTCGCCCGCACCGTCCTGGCCATGTCCACGTACGAGGCCCTGCCCGCCTCCTACGCCAAGGTCCACCCCCGCTTCAAGACCCCGGGCCGCGCCACCGTCACGGCGGGCGTCGCGACCGGCGCGTTCTACACGGTCATGACCCTGGTCAGCGAGAACGTCCTCACCGACACGATCTTCGCGCTCGGCCTGATGATCTGCTTCTACTACTCCCTGACGGCCTTCGCCTGCGCCTGGTACTTCCGCGGCGACCTGCGCCGCTCCGCCCGCGACCTGTTCTTCAAGGGCGTCTTCCCGGTCCTGGGCGGCCTCCTCCTGGCGGCGGTCTTCGTCAAGACCCTCACCGACGCCTGGGACCCCTCGTACGGCTCCGGCTCCACCATCCCGGGCCTCGGCGTCGGCAGCGTCTTCGTCATCGGCGTCGGCCTGCTGGCCCTGGGCGTGGTCATCATGCTGATCACCCAGCGCCGCAGCCCCGCCTTCTTCCGCGGCGAGATCCTGACGAAGTCCACCCCGTCCCTGGTCGTCGAGGACTGACCCCCGGGCCCGCCCCGGGCCGGCCGAGGAGCCGGGCCGGGGCGGCCGTCACCCGAGGACGTACTGCTCGTCCCCGAACTCGGCCACCTGGACCTGCGTCGGGTGCTGACGCTTGCGCACCTCTGCCGGGCGGTGCGCACGGACCACGGCGATCATCTCCGCCGCGCCACGGTCGACCTCTTCCCGCTCCGCGGCGGAGAAGCCGAACTCCTCGACGAGGTCATCCCAGCGGACGGCCTTCGCGCCCCGTCCGGGCACCCGGCCTCGGTGTGCGGTGGGGCTTCACACCAACGAGTGGGCGGGTGGTGACCCGGGGCGTGGCGGGGTCGTTGGGTCGGGCATGACTGCCATCAAGCGCACCCTGTCCGCCCTCGCCCTCACCGGCGGCGCCGCCCTCGCCCTCACCCCCGCCGCGGCCGCCCACGCCGCCGACGGGCCCACTCTCGGCAACCAGCCCGTCGTCGAGCGGGTCGTCGACATCGCGGGTCACCCCGGCCAGGCGATGAAGGACACCAAGACCGCCCTCGACGTCACCACCGCGGTGGCCGGCAGCGCCACGAAGTCCACCCAGGGCTCCCTCGCGGGCGCCGACACCGGCCTGTCCGGCGGCCTGCCGCAGGCCCCGTCGGTGAAGTGAGAGAGTGCCGCTCGACGCCGCCGCTCCATTGACTTCGGAATGTATTCCGAAGTAGCGTGGATGTGTGTTGACGCCGACGATTTCCTTCTCGGAGCTCTCCAAGAACTCGAAGCGCGTAGCCGAGACGCTGGACAAGGCCAAGCGCCTGCATGTGACGCGCCGTGACGGCGAGGACATGTATCTGACCACGGCGGGTCACGATCAGCAGCGGGAGGAAACCGCTGACATCACCGCGCGCCTGTTCTCGGCCCTGATGACCACCGACGGTGGCGCGAGAGCCATACTTCTCGCGCTGCCCGCGGTGTTCCCTTGGGTCCGTCACTTGGCGCCCGAGGAGCTGCGCCAGTTCGTCGAGGAGCTGACCCACGCGGCACAGGACGTCGCCGAACTCGATGTCCACGCGAATCTGCACCGGGTCATCGCCGAATGGCGAGCCACGGCCCGAATCCTCGCCGACCCCGAGCTGACCGCCCACCTCACCCGCCCCCTCTTGGGCGAGGACCACGGAGAGGTCGTCTTGCCGTGACGCCGAAGCGAGGCGACGAGGTCGCCCCGCCCCCGGTTGCCGACGAGTGGGGCCTGCGCTTTGCCACGAACGAGGCGGCCAAAGGCCGGGGTGAACTGGCGGCGGAGGCGCCGGGCAATACCCGCCGTTGCTTCGAAGCCCTGCGCGGTGACCCGCAGGCCCAGTCCGACCCGGATCGCCAGCACCGGCTCCGGGGGCGCCTGGCCGAGCGCATCCTCGGAGGGACCGCTTATCCCCAGTGGGAGTACGAAGTGACGTCCGGCGGTCGGGTCCGGTACCTGGTGGATGAGGCACGGCGCACGGTCTGGCTCGTCTCGGCGGGCACGCGACACCCGAAGGACACGGAGTAGGAGTTGTTCCGCTCCTGGTCCGGTGTCGGTGAGGGTGACGCCGTACTCGTCCCAGTACGGGTTGTTGGCCGGGACCTGCTCGCCGCCGGTGACTTCGGCCGGGGGTGGGCGGTGCTCCCTGGGGCGGGGTCGGTGGAGTGTCGGGGGCTTCCCGCCAGTCCACTGTCCTTTCGTGCCGGGCCGGCCCGTCAAGGGCGCTCCTTCGTCGCGTCGCTTCGCGATGGCCTTCGGCCACCCTTGACAGACCGGCCCGTCCCGAAATGCCAAAGACTGTCGGGAAGCCCCCGAAGGAACGGTCTGGTCCAACCTGAACACTTCCACGCGGTCCGGGGATGAGGCGGCCCGCCCCGCCCGGCAGACCATCAGGCGGCCCCGGCTGCGACACCCCCAGGGGTCGGGCAGGCGGCCGCCCCGGATCGCTACGCGCTTCTCGAACTCGGCGGGTGGCCGTTGCGTTGGGCTGATATCCGCACAAAGAGGGTAACGGGGGCGACGGGGGCAAGGGGTGGGCGGATTCCGGTTGTTGGTGGGCGGAGATGGTTTCGGGGCTGGATCTCGTGTAAAGTCGATCTCGAGCTCGCGGCCGGGAAACCGGTGGTGGGACTGGCGTTGGTGGTCCAAGGAAAGGCACCCCACTTCCTGTGGGGGGATGCAGGTGCAAGGCCTGCCCAGCGCTCGATCAAGGCCCCGGCCTCCTCAGGAAGGCCGGGGCCTTTGCGTTGGCTACTTCCGCTCGGCCGCGCTGCGTTCCACGCAGAACT
This sequence comes from Streptomyces sp. NPDC058157, assembly GCF_042884105.1. Lineage (NCBI taxonomy): Bacteria > Bacillati > Actinomycetota > Actinomycetes > Kitasatosporales > Streptomycetaceae > Streptomyces > Streptomyces sp. NPDC058157. The sequence continues at coordinate 56,433 of NZ_JBHVUQ010000007.1, read as the reverse complement.
CGTTGCCCTCGGGGTCGGCGAGGGTCGCCCAGCCCGTCCCGTCGGGCTTGCGGTGGTCGCCGACCAGCGTGGCGCCGAGCCCGACGAGCCGTTCCACTTCCTCGTCGCGCGTCCGGTCCTGCGGCTGGACGTCCAAGTGCACCCTGTTCTTCACGGACTTGGTGTCGGGCACCTGTATGAACAGGAGTGCCCCGCCCGCCGTCGACAGCAATACCTCCGGGTCACCCGGGGAATCGTCCTCGTGCACGGTGCCGTTGAGGACGTCCGCCCAGAACCCGGCCAGGGCGTAGGCGTCGTGGCAGTCGATCGTGATGTGCCGGATGAGAGAGGTCATGAACGCACACTAGCCGTCCTCATGCCGGACGGCATAGCGTTTACCTGTAGTCCATTGCAATGTCGCTTGGTGGTTCGTTGCGTTGAAATCTGGGCCGTTGCAACGATTTTATGGTGCTGAGCTGCGGATATGTGATCCATGCGCAATGACGTTGTTGTCAGGTTGCGGAAAGCAACGTAGCGTTTCTCATGTCAGAAAGCAGCGGGCCGAACGGGGCGCGCGACACCGATGAAGGAGAGCACGATGCAGACGTTCGCCACCGCCACTCCGGTCTCCGCCGTCCTGGACATCCCCGCCGGCCGGGTCCACCTCATCGCCGCCGACCGCACCGACGCCACCGTCGAGGTCCTCCCCGCAGACCCCTCCAAGAGCCGCGACGTGAAGGCGGCCGAGCTGATCGAGGTCGCCTACGCCGACGGAGTCCTCCGCGTGGTCGCCGCCCCGGCGAAGAGCCGGATCACGGGCAACTCCGGCTTCGTGACCGTGACCGTGCAGCTGCCCGCCGGCTCGCACGTCGAGGCCAAGGTCGCCGCCGCCGAGGTGCGGGGCAAGGGCCGCCTGGGCGATGTCGTCCTGGAGGCCGCGCAGGCCCAGGTCGAGCTCGACGAGACCGCCTCCGCCCGCGTCACCGTCCAGGCCGGCGACATCTCCCTCGGCCGCCTGGCCGGACCGGCGGAGATCAACACCCGGAAGGGCGAGATCACCATCACCGAAGCCACCTCCGGCGTGGTCACCCTGACCACCCAGCACGGCAACATCACCGTCGGCGCCGCCCGCGACGCCGCCGCCACCCTGGACGCCGGCACCGCCTTCGGTCGCATCGACAACGCCCTCCGGAACGCCGGAGGCACCCCTCTGACCATCCAGGCCACCACCGCCTTCGGCGACATCACCGCCCGGACCGTCTGACGTAAAAGAAGGTGCGGGTGCGGGCGGCCGCGGCCTAGCGTGAAGCGGTGAGCAGCGACTATCCCTTCGCCGACGGCTACAACCTCGTCTGGGAACTGACCGGCTTCGGTGACGCGGACGAGGAGATAGTCGAGTCCGTCGCCCTGTCCCGAGACCAGTTCCTGAGGATCAGGCACCTTTTCGTCCTGGGAGACGATCCCTGGATGGCGGCGGGCGAGTACCGCGTGGCGCCGAGCATCTGGGCGCACGTCCGCCGCGCGGTGCCGGGTGTCCGGTTCCAGCGCGATGCCGACTACTTCCTCGGCGCCCGTCAGGCCCTGCCTGACGGGCGCTTCTGGCGTCCGGCCCCGGGCGTGGCGGCGCCGGGGCCGATCCCGCCGTTCTAGGCGGTCACTCCGCCCAGGAAGGCGGTCCAGGTGGAGGGGCTGACCGCCAGCTCCGGGCTCGCGGCGAGCTTCGAGTCCCGGATGTGGACGGTGTCGGTGCAGGTGGCGACCTCGACGCAGTCGTCGCCCTCGCTGCCGCTGTAGCTGCTCTTGAACCACTGGAGCTGAGAGCTGTTCACAGGGATCCTCGCAATCGCATCAACAGGCCCGCGCTGTCCGCAGGATTGAGGGCCTGGATACGAAGCTTCGCATACCGCTGATGGAGGGTGCTGATGGCTTTCGGGTCGGAGATGACCTGGCCCGTCTTCTGGCCCTCGCTGTAGCCCGCCCACTCGTGCTCGTTGGTTTCGAGGAGTCGGAAGGGGCCATCGGTTCCCGCGTGTTCTGTGCTGACGAGCGGCATGATCTGGATGTCGACGTTGGGTAGCTTCCCGCACTCCAGTAGGTGGTCGATGAGCTCGCGCGTCACCTCCGGACCGCCCGTCCGCCGCTCGATCAACGACTGCTCGACGATGAAGCTGAAGGTGATGTACGGGGTCCGGGTGAGTAGTTTCTGGCGCTCCAGGCGTCGGAAGACGCGAGCTTCCTCCACCTCGGTCGTCGGTAGGGGCGGGACGTTGTGGATCTGCGCTCGCGCGTACGCCTCCGTCTGCAGCAGGCCCGGTATCGCCCTGCACTCGTACGTATCGAGTGCAACGGCCTCCTCCTCCAGCTCCGCCCACCGCCGGAACCAGGACGCCAGCCCCCGCCTCCGCGTCATCTGCTTCGCCGCGATGTGGAGCACCCCGAAGGCGTCCAGTGTCTCTTCCGCCTTGTTCACGAACTTCACGGACGGATGTCGGCGCCCCTGCTCCACCGATGCCACGTACTGCACCGAATAGCCGACCGTCGGCGCGAACTGTTCCTGCGTGAGGTCGGCGCGTTTGCGGAACGCCTTCACCGTCTGGCCGAAGTTCTTCAGGTCGGGGTCCGGTTCCCCCTGGTTGTCACCGTTGCTGCCCTTGCCAGCCGTCATCACGGTCACCTCCCGAATCATCATGCTCACGGTCGGTGACGGCTCGTGTCCAGAGTGTGGGCTACTACTCTTCATCAGTAGCAGTCGAGGAGCTGGGAACTGCCCTGCCCACGCGGGACGTTCTCACCATGACCGCACCCTCCCGCCCCACCCCACCCCTCGTACGCGTGTTCACTCAGCGTTTCAGCTGTACCCCCCGCGGCGCCCGCCTGGCCCGGCAGCTCGCGTTGGTCTCCCTCCATGACTGGGGGATCCCCGAAGGGACCGCGCTCTCCGCCGACGCCGGGCTCGTCGTCGCGGAGCTGGCCTCCAACGCCGCCACCCACGGCCGCGTCGTCGGGCGGGACTTCGAACTCCGCATGGTCCTGCTCGGCGGTGCCGGGTGCGGCTCGGCCGGGGTTCTGCGGCTGGAGGTGTCCGACCCCCGGCGGGAGCGCCGGCCCGCCGTCCAGCCGCACGCGTACCAGGCGGAGTCGGGCTACGGCCTGCGCATCGTGGACGCGCTCGCGGCGGACTGGGGGGTGATGGACCGGATCATCGGCAAGACGGTCTGGGCCGAGCTGGCCGCCGTCAGGGCCCCGGTACCAGGACGCTGACGACGTACCACGTCGGCTGCACCAGGCGCCCGCACAGCATGTCGATCCGGATGTCCTCCGAGTGCACCCCGGAGCGGGCGAGCTCCGCCACGTACGCCCGCAGTTCATCGTGGTCCAGCGTCTCGAACCGGCGCTCCCACCGCCCCGAGGCCTCCCGTTCGCGCCGGGCGTCGGCCTCCCGGCGCTGCCGCTCCCTCCGCTTGCGCTGGCCCGGCATCGCACGCCCCCCTTCCGGCGGCCTCCACGGCCGCCCCATGGACGGGGATTAGCATGCGCGCCGGGGGTGTGGACAGGGAAGGCGGGATGAGGGTGACGGGCGTGGCCGGAGGCGGAGTTGAGGGGGCGGGGGCGCTCGGCGGGCTGCTCAGGGCCGGCCGGGTCGGACCCGACGGGCACCCGGCGGCGGTGCGCAGGGTGCTGGCCTGGCTGGCCCGGGCCGTCGGCGGGTCGGCGTGGATCGCGGACGGCAGGGAGGCGGGGCCCCCGCCCGCCGACCCGGACCTCCTGCGGGCCGTCGCCGCCGGCAGGCCCCGGGCGGCCGTCGTCGCGGAGCCCGGGCGGTACCTGCGGGTGCTGGCGCTGGGCGGGGAGCGGCCGCATCCGGTGCTCGTCGTCGCCCGTGCGTCCCCCTATGAGGAGACGGCGGGCCCGCTCGTCGCCCACGCCGCCACCGTCCTGGAGCTGCTGTTGCGGGCCGGTGAGGCCGAGGCGCAGCGGCAGCGGCTGGCCGAGGCGGGGTCGGGGGTGCGGCTGTCGGTGCTCCAGCTGCTCATGGGCGGTGAAGTGGCCCTCGCCCAGCGGACGATGGCCGGGCTGCGGCCGGGGCTGCTGGACGCGGAACGCGCGGTGGTGCTCGTGCTGGAGACCCCGGAGGGGGAGCGGCGGGAGGTGGCGCGTGCCTGTGAGGGGCTGCTGGAGGGGCGGGCGCTGGTCGTGCGGTGTCCCGCGGACGACGGGCACGTCATCGTCGTCGCGCCCGTCGCCGACGAGGGTGGCGGTGCCGAGGGCGCCCTGCGGGAGTTCGTCGCCGGGCGGGACGGGGTGTTCCTGGGGGTCGGTGACCGGCACCCGATCTCCCGTGTCGCCGCCGGCTACGACGACGCCGTCCGCAGCCTCGCGGCCGCCCGGCTGATGCCGGGCCGGGTCGCGGGGCACCAGCCCGGGGTGCGGCTGCCGGAGGTGCTGGACGCGGGGGCGGCGGCGGGCTGGGCGGCCGGGTTCCTGGGGCCGCTGGCCGACGTCCCGGCGCAGGACCGGGGGCAGCTGACGGCGACGGTGCGGCTCGGGCTGGAGTTCACCGCCGTGAACGCGGCCCGGCTGCTCGGGATCAGCCGCAACACCGTCCGGGCGCGGATGGACCGGGCGGCCGGGCTGCTCGGCGTCGACCTGGGGGACGTGCGGGCCCGGGCGGCGCTGGACCTCGCCCTGAGGTTCCATGACGGTGACGGGGCCCCCGGCGACGGGCCCGAGCTGCGCCGGCTGCTCGGCGCCGCGCCCGTGCGGGTGTGGGCGGGGGGTCTGCTCGCGCCGCTGCGGGCCGACGAGCGGGACCTGCGGCGGACCCTGCGGGACTGGGTCGGGGAGAACTGCGCGGTGGAGCCCGCCGCCCGGCGCCGGGGCGTGCACCCGCAGACCGTGCGCGAGCACCTGCGCGCGGCGGAGGGGCTGCTGCGGCGGCAGCTGGTCGCGGGCGGGGGCGGGCTCTACGAGGTGGTGCTCGCGCTCACGGCGACGGGGGAGCTGGCGGAGACCTCGTACGAGGAGCCGTGCGAGGCGGGTTCCCGCTGGTCAGGGCGGGTGGACCGTGCACCCGTGACACCCTCGTGCCCCGCTACCGTGCATCCGTGAGATGGCGGCGGGTCCGGCGGGGCCCTAGTTTCTCTCTCAGCGGCGCCCCAGGTCGGCGCCGTCAACGGGGGGATCGGAACTGCAGGTTCCGATCCATCACGCGGGAGCGTGACGCCGAACCGGGCCCGGAGCCGCTGCTGCGCTCCGGGCCCGGTTCGTCATGCCGGGGTGCCGTGACGGCTACTTCTTCGTCGGCAGCGCCGGGAGCGACGGGAGCTTGCCCGGCTCGCTCTTCTGGAAGGTGTCCTGGCCGGCGCCCTCCCAGGTGACCTTCAGGGTGGTGGCGTCGACCGAGTCGACCTTGCCCTTGGAACGGGTCTCCCCCGGGGCGCACTTCAGGTCGAGGGTGCTGCCGCTGGCGGTGCCCTCGCACGTCGCGCCGGTGGCGCCCTCGACCACGAACGCCTTCTGGCCCTTGACCGTGAGCACCACGCCCTTGCCCGGGTTCTGCATCGAGATCCAGCCGCCCTCCAGGGAGCCGGCGCCCGCGCTCCCCGTGCTGCTGCCCGTGCTCGCGGCGGCCGTCGGGGCGACGGTCGGGGTCAGGGCGGCCGCGGGGGTCTTGCCGGGCTTCGCGTCCGCCTTCGAGTCGCTGCCGCAGGCGGTCAGGGTCAGGGCGGCGGCCAGGCCGGCCGCGGCGAAGGCGGTGATGCGCAGGGTGCGGTGCGGGCTGCTGTGCACGGGAAGGTCCCCCAGGAAAGCGAGTTGACTGGAAACGAACGGTGGAACGGAACGCGCCAACGTACCAGCCGTGCGGGCGGGCCGGCGCACCCGGAGACACGCCCCGCCGGGGGCGTGCGGTTCCGGCCACCGCGGGGGAGTTCAGAGGTACTGGGCGAAGCCGTCCAGGGTGCGCAGGACCTCGTCCTCCGGGGCGGAGGGGAGCTGGAGGACGACCTCCTCGATGCCCAGCTCGGCGTAGTGGGCCAGCTTGCCGGGGTTGGGCTGGACGGCGTACGGGACCACCTGGAGGGTCTTGGGGTCGCGTCCGGCGTCCTCCCAGACCCGGCGCAGCACGGGCAGGCTCCCGGTCAGGCCGCCGCCCCCGATGGGGAGCCAGCCGTCGGCGTGGTCGGCGACGGCGGCGAACAGCTTGGGGCCGGCCGCCCCGCCGATGAGGGTGCGGGGGCCGTGCAGCCGCTCACCGCCGGGGAGTTCGCGCGGGGGCGTGGCGGGCTTGGGGTGGGCGTGGCTGGCCTGGACGGAGCCGTAGGGGCTCTCGTAGGCGGTCGGCTCCGGGGACCACAGGGCGCGCATGAGGGCCATGTGCGAGCGGACGCGTTCGCGCCGGGTGGGCCAGTCGACGCCGTGGTCGGCGGCCTCCTCGACGTTCCAGCCGTAGCCGATGCCGAGGGTGGTGCGGCCGCCGCTGAGGTGGTCGAGGGTGGCGGCCTGCTTGGCGAGGCCGATGGGGTCGTGCTGGGCGACGAGGGTGATGCCGGTGCCGAGGTGGAGGCGGCGGGTGACGGCTGCGGCCTGGGCGAGGGCGACGAAGGGGTCGAGGGTGCGGCCGTACTGGTCGGGGAGTTCGCCGCCCATGGGGGCGGAGGTGGTGCGGCTGACGGGGATGTGGGTGTGTTCGGGGAGGTAGAGGCCGGCGAAGCCGCGCTCTTCGAGGGTGGTGGCGAGGCGGGTGGGGGTGACGGTGAGGTCGGTGAGGAAGATGGTCGTGGCGATCCGCATGGGGCACCTCCGGGTGGTGGGGAGGGTCAAGGTACGGGGTTCCGCGTGGCGGTGGCAGGGGAACGGGGCCGCCCGGGTGGCGGCGGGGTGCGGGCGGGGCGGGGTCGGCCTGCGCGGCGGCGCTGTTCCGGTGTGCCCACCCGTTCCGCCCTGCGGAACGACTGCCCACACCTCAGCCTTGGGGGTAGCGGGTCAGCCAGGCTTGGGTGGGGTGGAGGGTGGGGCCCTGGGTCATTTCCAGGGCGAAGTCGTCGGCCAGTTCCAGGATCGTGGCCCGGCCCTCCAGTTCGGCGAGCCAGGCCGCCGGGAGGGCCGTCTCGCCGTGGAGGGCGCCGAGCAGGGCCCCGCACAGGGCGCCGGTGGCGGTGGAGTCGCCGCCGTGGTTGACGGCCAGGCGCAGCCCGTGCGCCACGTCCTCCGCGACGAGGGCGCAGTAGACGGCGACGGCGAGGGCGTCCTCCGCGTCGCGGCCGTCGCCCGGGGAGAGGGACTCGACGGCGCGGGGGCCGGGCGCGTCCGCGGTGGCGGCGGCGAGGGCCCGGTGCAGGGCGTCGGTGACGGGCTGGTGGCCGGGGCGGGTGGCGAGGAGGGCGAGGGCGCGCCGGAGGGCGGCGTCGAGGGTCTCGCCGCGCGTCAGGCCGTGCACGACGACGGCGAGGGCCCCGGCGGACAGGTACGCGGTGGGGTGGCCGTGGCTCTGGGCGGCGCACTCGACGGCGAGCTGGAGGACGAGGGAGGGCTCCCAGCCGACGAGGAGGCCGAAGGGGGCCGAGCGCACGGTGGCGGCGGCGTCGCGGGCGGTGGGGTTCTTGGGCTGGTCCAGGGTACCGAGGGTGTCGTCGGCGAAGCCGGTCATGCACGACCGGTCGGGGTCGCGGCGGGCGTAGAGCCACTCCTCGTGCGCGAGCCAGCCGTTGTCCTTGCGGCGTTCGTCGGGGCCCCAGTCGTGCTGGGTGGCGGCCCAGCGCAGGTAGGCGCGGTGGAGGTCGGTCGGGGGGTGCCAGGCGCCGGTGTTCCGGCGCACGTGGGCCCGTATCAGGCCGTCCACGGTGAACAGGGTGAGCTGGGTGGCCGCGGTGACGGCGCCGCGGCGGCCGTGGGCGGGGGCCGGTTCGGTGAGGCCGGCCGGGCCGTGGGCCTCGCGGATGCCGTCCAGGGAGAGGCCGGCCACGGGGGCGCCGAGGGCGTCGCCGATGGCGGAGCCGAGGAGGGTGCCGCGGACCCGGCTGCGGAAGTCCTGCTGTTCGGTGCGGCCCCACAGGGCGGTGGCCAGGACGACCCCCGCCCCGGGGGGTGCGGCCGGGGCCGGGGGAGACGCCGCCGGGGCGTCCGCCGCTGCCTCCGCCCCCGCTTCGGTCGCCGCGCTCGTGCCCGTGCCCGTGCCCGTGCTCGTCGTTGTGTCCATGCCGTCCCCCCAGAGTCTGGCGCGCACTGTAGTGGACGGTTCGGGTGGATTCGGAAGGAGTCCGTCAGGTCGGCCCGTAAGTGACCGCAGAACGGCCGGAACGGGGGCGGTCCCAGCCCGCGAGATGATCAAGTGGCACGTTTTGCCACTTTCCTTCGCGGCGGCTGGTTCCAGCCATGTCCTGTTCATGCGGGGTTCGCCGGGGGCCCGGAGCCTCGACGCCATGAAGAAGGCTCTCCTCGCCGCGACCGCCGTCGCCGCCTCCGCTCTCACCACCGCCCTGGTCGTGGCCCCCGCCGCCTCCGCCTCCGGCTGGGAATGGCCCGGCCGTCACCACGACCGCACCTCGATCCCCTTCACCGAGGCCACCGTCACCGCCGCCGCGGACGGTTCGTTCACCCTGAAGTGGAACGCCAAGGGCACCAGGCACGTCGAGATCAAGGCGAACGGCAAGGTCGTCGCCAAGGGCGGCGCCAAGGGTCAGGCGACCGTCACGGGCCTGCCCGCCGCCGACCGCCAGTGGTTCGACTTCAAGGCCGACCACGGCCAGGGCCTGCACCTCGCCGACCGTCTGGTCAAGCTGGAGGGCGCGGTCAACTTCCGCGACGCCGGCGGCTACCGCACCACCACCGGCCAGTGGGTCAAGATGGGCGAGGTCTACCGCTCCGACGCCCTGAACAAGCTCACCCCGGGCGACCTGGCCAAGCTCCAGCGCCTGCGCGTGAAGACCGTCTTCGACCTGCGCATGCAGGACGAGCGCACCAAGGACGCCGACAAGGTCCCGGCCGGTGCGCACTACGTCGTCGCCGACGTCTTCGCGGGCTCCGGCTCCTTCCAGACCCTGCCCAAGACCCCCGACGAGGCCGTCAACGCCATGATCGGCGCCGAGAAGGCCATGGTCGGCGGCGAGGGCGGCAAGAAGGCGTACACGCAGGTCTTCGAAGGCATCGGCAACGACCGCGCCCGCTCCGTCCTGTTCCACTGCACCGCCGGCAAGGACCGCACCGGCTGGGCGAACGCCTCGCTGCTGACGGCCCTCGGCGTGCCGCAGGAGACGGTGATGGCCGACTACCTGGCCAGCAACGACTACCGCAAGGCCGCCAACGACGCGGTCCTCTCCCACCTCCCGGCCCCCCAGGCCGCCGTCTACAAGCCGATGCTCGACGTCCGCCCCGAGTACCTGAACGCGGGCTACGACGAGGTCAAGGCCACGTACGGCACCTTCGACCGGTACCTCAAGGACGGCCTCGGCATCGACGCCCGCGAGCTGCGCGAGCTGAAGCAGGACCTCCTCGTCGGCTGACCCCGCTTCCCCGCCGCCCGTCCGCGCCCCGCGGTCACTCCAGGACCGGCAGCAGCTCCGGCAGGTGCCCGTCCGAGGCCCGGGCCGCGTCCTGCCGCTCCTGCGGCACCTCCCCGTACAAGGTCGTCCGGGGGCGCGCGGGCCGGCCCGCCGCCTCCGCGACCGCGACCAGGTCCCGCACCGACTTGTACGAGCCGTAACTCGACCCCGCCATGCGGGAGATGGTCTCCTCCATCAGGGTGCCGCCGAGGTCGTTGGCGCCGGAGCGGAGCATCTCGGCCGCGCCCTCCGTGCCCAGCTTCACCCAGCTGGTCTGGATGTTCGGGATGTGCGGGTGCAGCAGCAGCCGGGCCATCGCCGTCACGGCCCGGTTGTCGCGGACCGTCGGGCCGGGCCGGGCGATGCCCGCCAGGTAGACGGGGGCGTTGGTGTGGATGAAGGGGAGCGTCACGAACTCCGTGAACCCCTCCACCCCGTTGGCGCGGGCCGTCTCCTGGATGCGGGCCAGGGTGCGGAAGTGGCCGAGCCAGTGGCGGGGCTGGTCCACGTGCCCGTACATCATCGTGGACGAGGAGCGGATGCCCAGCTCGTGCGCGGTGGTGATGACCTCCGTCCAGTCCGCCGTCGGCAGCTTGCCCTTGGTGAGCACCCAGCGGACCTCGTCGTCCAGGATCTCCGCCGCCGTGCCCGGGATCGAGTCCAGCCCGGCCTCCTTGGCGGCCGTCAGCCAGTCCCGTACGGACATCCCGGTGCGGGTGGCGCCGTTGACGACCTCCATCGGGGAGAAGGCGTGCACGTGCATGCCCGGCACCCGCTGCTTCACCGCCCGCGCGATGTCGAAGTACGCCGTCCCCGGCAGGTCCGGATGGATCCCGCCCTGCATGCACACCTCGACCGCGCCCACGTCCCAGGCCTGGGCGGCCCGGTCGGCGACCTGCTCCAGGGAGAGGGTGTACGCGTCGGCGTCGGTGCGGCGCTGCGCGAAGGCGCAGAACCGGCAGCCGGTGTAGCAGACGTTGGTGAAGTTGATGTTCCGCGTGACGATGTACGTGACGTCCTCGCCCACCACCGAGCGGCGCAGGTCGTCCGCGATCCGGCACAGGGCGTCCAGCGCCGGGCCGTCCGCGTGCAGCAGGGCCAGGGCCTGCTCGTCGGTGAGCCGCTCGGGATCCTCGGCGGCCTGCGCCAGCGCGGCCCGTACGTCGGTGTCGATCCGCTCGGGGACCATGCCGGGCGCGGCGGCCTCGCGCAGGGCCTCCCAGTCGCCGTAGACCTCGTCGAAGTCCTCGCGGCGGTCGCCCGTGCGGCCCTCGGTGTCGATCGCGGTGTGCAGGTCGGTGCGCCCGGCGGCGGTGAAGGCCTCCTCGGGCTCCTGCCAGGGGTGCCCCTCCACGACGGCGTCCGGGCGGGCCAGGCCGGTCTCCGGGTCGGCCAGGGCGCGTACGTGGGGCAGCAGGCGGGGGTCCAGCCAGGGCTCGCCGCGCTGCACGAACTCCGGGTACACGCAGAGCCGTTCGCGCAGCTCGAACCCGGCCGCCGCCGACCGCTCGGCGAGCAGGTCGATCTGGGGCCAGGGGCGTTCGGGGTTGACGTGGTCCGGGGTGAGCGGGGAGACGCCGCCCCAGTCGTCGATGCCGGCGCCGATCAGGCGGGCGTACTCGCCGTCGACCAGGTTGGGCGGGGCCTGGAGGCAGGCGGAGGGGCCCATGATGTGCCGGGCGACGGCGATCGTGGCGACCAGGTCGTCCAGTTCGGCGTCCGGCATCCCGCGCATCGCCGTGTCCGGCTTGGCGCGGAAGTTCTGGATGATCAGCTCCTGGATGCCGTGGTAGGCGCGGGAGACGCGGCGCAGCGTGAACAGGGACTCGGCGCGCTCCTCGTACGTCTCGCCGATGCCGATGAGCAGCCCGGAGGTGAAGGGGACCGAGGAGCGCCCGGCGTCCTCCAGGACGCGCAGGCGGACGGCCGGCTCCTTGTCGGGGGAGCCGTGGTGCGGGCCGCCGGGCTCGGACCACAGCCGGGTGGCGGTGGTCTCCAGCATCATCCCCATGGACGGGGCCACGGGCTTGAGGCGCTGGAAGTCCGCCCAGGACATGACCCCGGGGTTGAGGTGGGGCAGCAGCCCGGTCTCCTCCAGGATGCGGATCGAGATGGCGCGGACGTAGGAGATCGTGTCGTCGTAGCCCTCCGCCTCCAGCCACTCGCGGGCCTCGGGCCAGCGGTCCTCGGGCTTGTCCCCGAGGGTGATGAGCGCTTCCTTGCAGCCCAGGGCGGCGCCCCGGCGGGCGATGTCGAGGACCTCGTCCGGGGACATGAACATCCCGTGGCCCGCGCGGCGCAGCTTGCCGGGGACGGTGGCGAAGGTGCAGTAGTGGCACTTGTCGCGGCAGAGCCGGGTGAGGGGGATGAACACGCTCTTCGAGTACGTGATCACGCCCGCGCGGCCGGCGGCCGCCAGGCCCGCGTCGCGGACCCGGGCGGCGGAGGCGGCGAGGTCCTCCAGGGCCTCGCCGCGGGCCTGGAGCAGCACGGCCGCCTCGGTCGCGTCGAGCGCGACACCGTCGCGGGCCCGCCGGAGCGCGCGGCGCATCGCGTTGTCGGTCGGGGCGTCACTCGGAGTGGTCATACGGCGAGCATACGATCAGCGGTTCGGGGGCCGGAGGGGGTCACCGCATCAGCTCACCGGCGTTGACCAGCAGGGACTGGCCGGTTATCGCCCGTGCCCGGTCGGAGGCCAGGAACACGGCGGCGTCCGCGACGTCCCCGTCGGTGGCGAGGTCGGGCAGGGCCATCCGGTCGGTGAGGCGGGCGTGGACCTCGGCCTCGGGGACGTTCTCGGTGTGGGCGGTGAAGGTGACGAAGGCCTGGACGGGCGGGCCCCACATCCAGCCGGGCAGCACGGTGTTGACGCGGATCCGGTGCGGGCCGAGCTCGCGGGCCAGGGAGTACATGGCGGAGGTCAGCGCGCCCTTGGAGGCGGCGTAGGCGGCCTGGCGGACCTCGCTGGGCGCGGCGACGGCGGACTGGGTGCCGATCAGGACGACGGAACCGCCGCCCCCGGATTTGAGGGCGGGCAGGCAGGCGCGGGTCATGCGCAGGGTGCCCAGGAGGTTGACGTCGAGGATCTGCTGCCAGGTCCCGAAGTCGGCGTCCTCCAGGCCGCCGAAGTAGGAGTCCCAGGCGGCGACGTGCACGACGGCGTCGATCCCGCCGAAGCGTTCGGCGGCGAGCGCGGCGAGGGCCTCGCACTGCCGCTCGTCGGTGATGTCGGTGGGCCGGTACGCGGTGTGGGCGCCGTCGGGGTCGATCTCGGCGGCGGACTTGGCCAGGTTGGCCTCGGTGCGCGCACCGAGGACGGCGTTCCCGCCGTCGCGGACCACGGCGGCGGCCACCTGGTGGCCGAGCCCGGCCCCCACACCGGAGACGACGACGGTCTTCCCTCGCAGCAGCATGGCGCGCTCCCGTGTGACGATCCGTTTCTGACGGTGCGTCAGGGTAGGCGGGAGTGGCCGCGGTGGGAAGGGGTGCGGGGGACGGGCTGCGGGGGCCGGGCGGCTCAGCGGCGCCCGGTGGCGTCCAGGTAGATGTTCACGGCGACCCAGGTGAACCACAGCAACGGGATGATCGCCACGTAGGCGAGCGGCCGGGCGTGCACCGGCGGACCTTCCTCCAGCGGCTGGCGGCCGGGCGCGGGGGTGGGGTCCGGGAGCTTGCCGAACTTCATCGCGGCGAGCAGGTTCCAGAACAGCGTGAACGGCGTGAACAGCACCAGGGACAGGGGGCTCCACCAGCCCTGGCACAGGGTCTTGGTGGTCATGGTGCGCACCAGGGACCGGCCGCACGGGCGGCAGAACGGGCCCTGGAGGGTGTGGAAGCGCATCAGGACCAGCACGCCGACGTGCGCGCGGACCGAGAAGAGAGCGGCCTGCGGGGCCCCGCAGTTGCGGCAGCCCGGCGCGGGCGCGTGGCCGTACGGGGGCGCGAAGGCGGGGTCGTAGGGCACGGCGCCCGGGGGCGTCCCGCCCGGGCCGCCCTGCTGGGCGGGGAAACCGGGGGCGGGCTGCTGGGCGTACGGGTGCGGCGGCTGGCCGGCGGGCTGCTCGCCCACGGGCGGCTGGCCGGCGGCCTGCTGGGCGTACGGGTTCGGCTGCGCGCCGGGCGCGCCCGCGTACGGGTTCGGCGGGACCGGGGCCCCGGAGTAGGGGTTCGGCGCGGGCTGGTGCGGCGGGGTGGTCATGGCAGGCCTTCGGGATCGGCGGCGCGGGCAGGAGAGCGGCGGCCGGCCGGCCGGTCGGCGGCGGGCAGGGCGGTGCACGGCCCGGACCACGGCCCGCCCCGCCTTCCGGATGCCTTCACGGAAGGAGGAGGCTTCGCACGCCAGTTCTCTCGTCTGGCCGAAAAGTACCAGGAGTCGGGCCGCCCGCCGGTCAACCTCCCCCGGCGGGTCACGCCTTCGGGTTCGCCGCCACCAGCCGCCCGAAGGCCTCCGGGGTGATCGTCTCCAGGCCCTTGCCCGTCAGCACGTCCACCTCCTTGCCGTTGACCTCCACCACCGGCGTGCCCTTCTTGCCGCTGCCGTAGAAGGCCTTGGAGACCCGGTCCGCCCACGGCATGTACGTCAGCTCCTTGACCGCCTTGTCGAAGTCCGGGTTGCGCAGCCCCGGTACCCGGTCGGCGAGGTCCAGCAGGGTGGCCGTCGAGCCGAACTTGTCGTCCGACTCCTTCTGCGGGTGGTTCCGGTAGAGCACCTGGAGGTAGTCCATGAACTTCTCCGGACTCTCGTTGACGGCCGCGCCCAGCGCGTTCAGCGCGCGCTTGGAGCCCTTGCCGCCGAGGGCCCCGTCCAGGAAGGTGGCGAAGTGGTACTCGACGCGGTAGTCCCCGGCGTCCGCCCGCTCCTTGAAGGCCGGTCCGAGGCCCGTCTCCACGCCCGCGCAGAACGGGCAGCGCGGATCCAGCCAGACCGATACGAGGTCCTTCGCGCCCTCCTTGCCGTACGGGACGACCGCCCCGTCCTCGCCGGCCGTGTGCGCGGGCCGCACGAACGGCCTGCCGCCCGCCTCGCTCTCCCCCGAACCGGCGGACCGCGACGCGTAGACGCCCACCCCGGCCGCGATCACGAGGACCGCGCCCAGGGCCCCGCCGACGAGCAGCCGCCCGCGCAGCCGCGCGCGCCGCGCCTGCTCCTCCCGTTCCGCCAGGAGCCGTTCACGGGCCTCGCGCCGCTGGTCCTTCTTGCCACCACTCGCCATGAAAACAGGGTAAATTCCCACGAGCCCTGCCAGGATGGGCCTTTGGGAGGTTCCGGGCAGGGCCGGAAGTCCCGTTCGCACCGGGCCGGAGGGCCGCAGGAGCCGGGCTGGACGTCCTGGGCCACAGGGGGGTGAAGCCGAGACGAATGGTGTGTCATATCTGCGGGGGCGACGGCGAGTCGTATCCGAATACCTGATAGACAGAACAATCACGGCCCGACCGGCCGTGCGCCTGACTTCGCCGGCCGCCTTGGGGGGATCGCCGCACCGTGAAGCCGCTTCACCGTCACGTAGTCAACACCTCGCGCAAGGTGTTGTGCACGGCCGCCCTCGCGGCCAGCCTCACCACCGCAGCAGTGGTGACCAACACCCCGGTCGCCGGCGCGGGCGAGGCCGAACCCACCCCGGACAGCCCGCAGGCCGCCGAGCGCGGCGACGCCCGCCTCGACCTCCCGGGCCAGCTCGCCGACCCGGTCGTCCCGCCCGCCGCGGGCGGTGCGGCCACCGAGGGCGCCGCCGGAATCCCCGCGACCGCCCTGGACGCCTACAAGCGCGCCGAGGTCGCCGTCGCCGCCGCCCTGCCCAAGTGCAAGCTGCCCTGGCAGCTGATCGCGGGCATAGGCCGGGTCGAGTCCGTGCACGCCTCCGGCTACGGGCTCAAGGACGACGGCACCACCGAGCGCCCGATCCGCGGCCCCCGCCTCGACGGCAACGGCTACGAGAAGATCCTCGACACCGACAAGGGCGAGTTCGACGGCGACACCGAGTACGACCGCGCCTTCGGCCCCCTGCAGTTCATCCCCTCCACCTGGGCCACCTGGAAGGCCGACGGCAACGGCGACGGCAAGCGCGACGCCAACAACATCTACGACGCGGCGCTGGGCGCGGGCCTCTACCTCTGCTCGGGCGGCAAGGACCTCTCCACCCCGGCCGACCTCGACCGGGCGATCCTCAGCTACAACAACTCGCGCGAGTACGTGAACAGCGTGCTCGGCTACATGCGCCAGTACCAGCAGGACGGCACCGCCGGGGTCCCGAACCCGCCCGTCGGCACCTTCCCGACGCCGCCGACGCCGACCGTCCCCACCCCGCCGCACGTCCCGACGCCCAACCCGCCGGCGACGAAGCCGACGCCCAAGCCGGACCCCAAGCCCGACCCGAAGCCGACGCCCAAGCCGGACCCGAAGCCCGACCCGACCAAGCCCACCCCGGCGCCCGCGACGCTGGCCAAGCTGGAGCGCGTCGGCGACGGCGAACTGGCGGCGGAGGCCGGCAGCACGTTCGCGGACGGCGTCCGCTTCAAGGCCGTGCTCAGCGACGGCAAGCCGGCCGTCGGCCAGGCCGTGCTCTTCGCGGTCGAGAAGGACACCACCGGCGGCACGGGCTTCGTCTTCGGTGACGAGGCGAGCGTGGTCGTCCGTACCGACGCCCAGGGCATCGCCACCGCGCCGCGCCTCAAGGCCGGTCCGACGGCGGGCACCTTCACCCTCCGGGCCAGGGCCTACGACTCCAAGGGCCAGTTCACCGTCGCGCTGGACGGCAAGGTCACCGCGAAGCCGGCCGAGAAGCCGGTGGCGCTGACCCGTGCGGACGGCGGCGGGGCGGTCGAGGTCGCGGCCGGCGCCTCGGTCAAGGGCCTGCAGTTCCTGACCGCCCGCGACGGCAAGGCGCAGGCCGGGGTCCAGGTCACCGCGACGCTGGTCACGGGCAAGCCCGGGGCCTGGGTCCCGGTCGACCCGAAGACGCCGAAGGGCCCGTTCTTCAAGGGCGCCGCGGAGGGCCAGAAGCTGTTCTCCCTGGAGCTGCCCAAGACCGGGGCCGACGGGAAGACCGACCTGCCGGAGCTGCTGACCACGGACGTCCCCGCGGGCACCTACCACCTGCGGCTGACCACGGCGGACGGGGCGGAACTGGTCCTGGACCTCACGGTCACCGCCCCGAAGGCGGCCCCCAAGGCCTGACCCCGGCCCGTACGGACGGAACACGCACGACGGCACGGCCGGTCGCCCCGCGCGACCGGCCGTGCCGTCGTGTACGGGCCGCGGAGCCCCTATACGGGGGTGCCGTCGACGCGGACGAAGCCGACGCCGCAGAAGGACGCCAGGTTGGCCGGGGTGTAGGGCACCGCGGCGTTGATGCTGCAGCTGGTGTGGTGGACGACCCCCTTCTTGTCCAGGAGGTCGATCTTCAGGTTGTGGCCGGGGCCGACGTCGGTGGCGGTGTCCGTGACGCACTTCGGGGCGTTGTCGAGGAGCCCGAGGTTGATCCACACGCCGGGGTTGCGGGTGTCGTTGAGGAAGGCGTGGCCCTGCCGGTCCGTCGCCACGCGGAAGACGATCGTGGGGACGATGTCGTCCGGCGTGGTCAGCGAGAAGTCGCGCGACACCGAGCACTTCCTCTCGTGCTCGTCCCGGTCGTCCGTGCCCCCGGCGGCCGCGGAGGGCGCCATGAGGGCGCCGAGCAGCACCGCCCCCGACACCGCCGAAACACCCCGTACGGCCCAAGCGAGCTTCGTCATCCGATTCCTCCGTGAGTGCGGGTCCGATGTCCGCGACCGAACATCCCCGACACCCGTCGGCTGTACACGCGGTGTGATGAGCGGTCACTCAGGGGAACCAGGATCCGGCCCCGAACGGCGGCGGCGGCCCCTGCTCGGGGGAAAAGGCAGGAGCCCCGCCCCTCCGTTCGCACGGAGGGAGCAGGGCTCCTTGGGTACTGCTATATCCGACCGCGATCCGGCCGGCCTGGCGACTAGGCCGGGGTGACGTTCTCCGCCTGCGGGCCCTTCGGACCCTGCGTGACGTCGAAGTTCACCTGCTGGTTCTCCTCGAGGGAGCGGAAGCCAGAGGCGTTGATCGCGGAGTAGTGGACGAAGACATCCGGGCCGCCGCCGTCCTGGGCGATGAAGCCGAAGCCCTTTTCAGCGTTGAACCACTTCACGGTTCCGGTAGCCATGAGCCCTCCTATGGGCCAAAGGGTCGCCCTGCTCCAGAACCTGCTAAGAAGTCTGAAAACTACAAAAGCCTGCGGGTTACATGCTCCGCAGGCCTCGTACTGCAAGGGAAACCAAACTGCAACTTGCGTCGAGCCTAGCACGCACCCTCGGGCCGAGACCAGAGGGAAAGATCACGTCACCCGGACGTTTGAGACCCGCTCGATCGCTGACGGAGAAGCGCCGCTAGTCTCGCGATGTGGACGTCTATCGCAGCCGGCCCAGGGTCGGCCACATCCAGTTCCTGAACTGCCTGCCCCTCTACTGGGGGCTGGCGCGCACCGGCACCCTGCTGGACATGGAGCTGACCAAGGACACCCCCGAGAAGCTGAGCGAGCGGCTGGTCCAGGGGGACCTGGACATCGCCCCGATCACCCTCGTCGAGTTCCTCCGCAACGCCGACCGGCTCGTCGCCCTCCAGGACATCGCCGTGGGCTGCGACGGCCCCGTCATGTCCTGCGTGATCGTCTCGCAGGTCCCGCTGGAGCAGCTGGACGGGGCGCGGGTGGCCCTCGGCTCGACCTCGCGGACCTCCGTGCGCCTGGCCCAGCTGCTGCTCGCCGAGCAGTACGGGGTCCGGCCGGACTACTACACCTGCCCCCCTGACCTGGGGCTGATGATGCAGGAGGCCGACGCGGCGGTGCTGATCGGCGACGCCGCGCTGCGCGCCTCGCTGCACGACGCGCCCCGGCTGGGGCTGGCCGTGCACGACCTGGGGCAGATGTGGAAGGAGTGGACGGGGCTGCCGTTCGTCTTCGCCGTCTGGGCCGCCCGCAAGGACTACCTGGCCCGCGAACCCGAGATCGTCCGGGAGGTCCACGACGCCTTCCTGGCCTCCCGGGACCTCTCCCTGGAGGAGGTCGTGAAGGTCGCCGAGCAGGCGGCCCGCTGGGAGGCGTTCGACGCCGGGCTGCTCCAGCGCTACTTCACCACCCTCGACTTCCGCTTCGGTCCGGAACAACTCGCCGGGGTGCGGGAATTCGCGCGCCGAACGGGAGCGGACACCGGCTACGCGGCCGATGTGACGGTGGAGTTGCTGAAGGCCGGCCGACAGGAACGCTGATCGTCAATAGCCCGGGGATCTTCCCGGGGATCTTCCGCTTCACCGCTCGGGAATGTTCCGTTTGCCGGTAATTCGTTCGCCTTTCGCATTTCCGTCGCACACGCCCGGAGAAGTGGAAGAAGATCGGCGGAGCGGAATACGAGCGGGGCGGGGAAGGTCATGGCATTCGGCAGGAACACGGCAACCGCGGAACCCTTCGAACCGGTGCCCTGGGACGGGATCACCCGTTTCACGGTCGGCCGGGTGCTGCGCGACGCGGTGCGCGCGTCCAGGCGGGGTGCGGGGGCGCACGCCGTGCGCGTCCCGCGCCTGCGCGGGGGCGAGGAGCTGATGGTCCCGGCCCTGTACGTCGCGCCGGCCGGCCCGGACGGCGTCCCGCTGCGGCAGGGGGGCTTCCGGCTGTACGAGGACGAGGCCCGGACCCGGCCGCTGTGCTTGGTGCTCCCGCTGGACCCCGGCGGCGACCACCACCGGGTGACGGACGCGGCCGGGCGGGAGACCGGCACGGTCCACCGGACCCCGGCGGCACAGCGGCTGGTCCGGCACGGCTGGTGGCTGGAGCAGCCCGGGCACCCGGAGGTGACCGCCCCGCGCCGCTGGGCCGAGGGGGGACCCGGGCGGATCGTGGAGCGGGGTGTCGGGAAGGTCCTCGGGAGCGTCGTCGACCACGTCCTGAGCCTGGGCGCGGAGGACACCTCCCGCGACCCGCTGAAGCCGGTGCTGTGGCGGGCCGGGGAGGAGACCGTGCTGTCCTTCCGGCCGGCCCAGGGGCCCCGCTGGTACGAGGTCGGGCGGGACGGCTGGCTGGACCGGCGGCTGGCCTTCGCCCTCGCGGTGCTGAGGGAGAGCGAGGTGTGGGGCGCGGACCGCCGCTGACGCCCGCCCTTCGCCGCCCGGATCCGCCGGGCACCCCCTAAGGTGCTGCTGTCCGGGTGACGTGGAACCCGGGGACAGGGGGGACGCGATGCACCCGCTCGAAGCCGGTGAGCCGCGGACGATCGGCGCGTACCGGCTGCTGGGCCGGCTCGGCGCGGGCGGCATGGGCCGGGTCTATCTGGGGCGCAGCGCGGGCGGCCGGACCGTCGCCGTGAAGGTCGTGCACCCCCACTTCGCCTCCGACGCGGAGTTCCGCATCCGCTTCCGCCGCGAGGTGGAGGCCGCCCGGCGGGTGGGCGGGGAGTGGACGGCGCCGGTCCTGGACGCCGACCCCGAGGCGGCCGTGCCGTGGGTGGCGACCGGGTACGTGGCGGGTCCCTCGCTGGACCGGGCGGTCGCCGGGCACGGGCCGCTGCCGGAGGGCTCGGTACGGGCCGTGGGCGGGGGGCTGGCGCGGGCCCTGGTGGCGGTGCACGGGCTGGGCCTGGTCCACCGGGACGTGAAGCCCTCGAACGTGATGCTGACCCTGGACGGGCCCCGGCTGATCGACTTCGGGATCGCCCGGGCCACGGACGGCACCGCCTCGCTGACCTCCACCGGCGTGTCCATCGGCTCGCCGGGCTACATGGCGCCCGAGCAGATCCTCGGCAAGGGGGTCACGGGGGCCTCGGACGTGTTCTCCCTCGGCGCGGTGCTGGCCTTCGCGGCGACCGGCCGGCCGCCGTTCAGCGGGGACAACTCCGCGACCCTGCTCTACAAGGTGGTGCACGAGCCGCCGGAGCTGGACGCGGTCCCGGCCGGGGAGTTGCGGGAGCTGATCGCGTCCTGCCTGGCCAAGGCGGCGTCGGAGCGGCCGTCCCCCGGGGACCTCGCGGCCGCGCTGGGCGGGGCCCTGGGCGCCCCGGGCTGGCTCCCGGCCCCACTGGTGGAGGAGGCCAGCCGGGCGGCGGTGGCCCTGCTGGACCTGGACGCGGACGCCGCCGAGGGCGGGGGCGGGGCGGGTGCCTCCGGCGGCCGGGGCGCGGCGGGGTTCCCCGGTGCCGGAGCGGGCGCGGCCGGCGCGGGTTCCGGATCCTGGCCGGGTTCCGGTTCCGGTTCCGGTTCCGGGAGCGACGGGCGGGGCGGGCACGGGGCCGGTTACGGTGCCGGATACGGAGGCGAGCCCGGCTCCGGTGACGGGTCCGGGCACGGGTTCGGGGCCGGGTACGGCCCGGGGACGGTGTCCGCGTCCGGGCCGGTGCCGTTCGCCCAGGGCTCCTACGGCGGGCCCGCCGGGGTCGGGTTCGGGACGCCGGACGCCTCGTACGGGACCCCGCCCGGGTACGCCGGGAACGCGGGGCCCTACGGGTCCGGCGGGCCGGGGACGGGCGGTTCCGGCGGCGGACCGTACGGCCCGGGTACCGGCGGCGGGGTGTACGGGGCGCCCACCGAGACGGCCGGGGGCGGCGCCGGGGTGCCGCAGCCCCGGACCGCGCCGGGCGGCGAGCGGGGCGGGGTCACCCTCAGCGCGGCCGGCCGCCGCTTCAGCTGCACCCTGGTCCTCGGCGCGGCCGCCGCACTGGTGGCGCTGTCGGGCGGGCTGTACGGGATGGGGCTGCTGCCCGGTCAGGGCGACACCAGGGACGCGGCGGTGGGCAGGCCCCCGGCCGCCGCCTCGACCCCCGGGGCGGACGCCTCCGCCCCCCGGCCCTCCGCCTCCACCCCGAAGGGGTCCCGCAAGGACGTGCCCGAGCAGTTCATCGGCACCTGGAAGGGCACCGTCTCCACCACCATCAAGGCCACCACCGAGTTCGAGATCACCATCAAGGCGGGCGGCGTCGGCGAGGTCGTCGCCCGGGACAAGTCGATCCTCCCGGTCCTGGGCGCCGACTGCAGCGGCGACTGGAGGCTGGTCTCCGCCACCGACGGCTCCCTGGTCCTGGACAGCTCGGTCGGCACCAATCCGGCCCCGGGCATCTGCTCCGGCGGCTCCGCCGACGAACGCCTCACCCTCAACCCCGGCGGCACGCTGCACTACCGGTCGGGCGACCGGGGGGCCGGGAACCCGGAGGGCGACCTCGTCCGCAGCCCGTGACCGGGGTCCCCGCCCCCTGGCGGATCCGGCCGGGGGCCCTGGCGTAGGCTGGATCGGTCCGGACCCTTGACACACCGCCGAAAGGTGACCCACCGGTGACCGACCTGGCCGCACTCCAGTCCGTCCTCGACCGCGCCGCCGCGGGGGGCCGGATCACCAAGGAAGAGGCGCTCGACCTCTACCGGCACGCTCCCCTCCACGCGCTCGGCCAGGCCGCCGACGCGGTACGCCGCCGCCGTTACGCGGGGACCGAGCACATCGCGACGTACATCATCGAGCGCAACATCAACTACACGAACGTGTGCGTCACGGCGTGCAAGTTCTGCGCCTTCTACGCGGCCCCCAAGGACACGAAGAAGGGCTGGACCCGCGGCCTCGACGACATCCTGCGCCGCTGCGCGGAGACCGTCGAGCTCGGCGGCACGCAGGTGATGTTCCAGGGCGGGCACCACCCGGACTTCGGCGTGGAGTACTACGAGGAGCACTTCTCCGCCATCAAGAAGGCCTACCCGCAGCTGGTCATCCACTCCCTCGGCGCGTCCGAGGTCGAGCACATGGCCCGCATCTCCGGCGTCTCCGCCGAGGAGGCCATCCAGCGGATCCACGCGGCCGGCCTCGACTCCTTCGCGGGCGCCGGCGCCGAACTCCTGCCGGAGCGGCCGCGCAAGGCGATCGCCCCGCTGAAGGAGTCCGGCGAGCGCTGGCTGGAGATCATGGAGATCGCCCACAAGCTGGGCGTGGAGTCCACCTCCACCATGCTGATGGGCACCGGCGAGACCAACGCCGAGCGCATCGAGCACATCGCGATGATCCGTGACACGCAGGACCGCACCGGCGGCTTCCGCGCGTTCATCCCGTACACGTACCAGCCCGAGAACAACCACCTCAAGGGCCGGACCCAGGCGACGGTCTTCGAGTACCTGCGGATGATCGCGATCGCGCGCCTCTTCCTCGACAACGTCGCGCACATCCAGGGTTCCTGGCTGACCGTCGGCAAGGAGGCGGGCCAGCTCTCCCTGCACTACGGCGCCGACGACCTCGGTTCGATCATGCTGGAGGAGAACGTCGTCTCCTCCGCCGGTGCCAAGCACCGCTCGAACCGCCAGGAGATCATCGACCTGATCCGCAAGGCGGGCCGCGTCCCGGCGCAGCGCGCCACGACGTACGAGCACCTCCTGGTGCACGAGGACCCGGCGAACGACCCGGTCGACGACCGCGTGGTCTCGCACATCTCCTCGACCGCCATCGAGGGGGGCACCGCGCACCCCGAGCTGAAGCTCATCTCCACGAACTGACGCGGACCGACCCCCGATGCTGACGCTGCACACCGCCGAGCTCCTCGTCACCGGGCCGGGCGCCGCTCCGCTGGAGGCGGGCGCCGTCCTGGTGGAGGGCGACCGGATCGTCCGCACGGGCCGCTACGAGGACCTCGGCGCGGCCGCGCCGCACGCCCGGGTGCGGCGCTGGCCCGGGGTCCTCACGCCGGGGCTGCTGGCGCGCGGGGCGGACGTGCTGCTGGAGGGGACCTACTACCCCGACGACCCGTACGAGGTCACCGAGCTGGGCGCCGACCCGATCACCGGTGCGGAAGCCCTGGAAGCCCTCAAGCTGACCGACTCCCGCCGGGGCAACAGCGCCCGGCGCGGCACGCAGAAGCTGCTGGCGCGCGGGGTGGTGGCGGTGGCCGGACGGTTCACGGTCCCGGCGGTGCGCACGGCGGTGGTCCGCTCGGGCCTGGCCGTGGTCCCGCCCGCCCCCTACGAGGGCGAGGCGGCGCTGGACCCGCTGACCGGGCGGGAGAGCGCCGGGCAGGCCTACCACGGGCTGCTCCGGGACGGGGCGGAGGCCCGGTTCGCGGTGTTCGCGGTGGCGGACGAGGCCGAACTGCTGGAGCGCGGGGCGACCACCTGCGTGGCCACCGTGATCGGCGGCCGGCTGCTGCACCGGCGGCGCTAGGCCCTGTCGTCGGAGTCCCGCCCGCCCGCTACGGCACCTGGGGGCCGGACAGGTAGGTTCCGCCGGCGGTGTGCGGCCAGGCGTTCGAGACGCAGCCCTGGAGCCCCTTGATCTGCTGCATCATCGCCGGGGCGGGGGCGCCCGGCCGGGGGCAGGTCTCGTGGCCGCGGCCCAGTTCGTGGCCCACCTCGTGGTTGATGATCAGCGCCCGGTACTCGGCGGCCGAGCCCTGGAACTTCGGCGATCCCTCCTGCCAGCGCTTGAGGTTCACCACGATGGTGTGGTGGGCCTGGCAGTTGGTCTCCCCGATGAGCTCGGGGGTCACCACGTCGCACAGCCGGTCGGTGGTGGCGGGCGTGGCGATCTTCACGGTGAAGTCCACCGGTTCGTCGCGGCCGGCCAGCCGGAATCCGTACGAGGGGTCGCGTATCCACCCGCGGCGGTCCCCGAGTATCGCCTCGATGTTCCGGGCGGCGGAGTCCGGGTCGACGCCGCTGGCGTTCTCCGTCTCCACCCGCCAGCGCAGCGGGCGCCCCTCGCCCTGGGCCCGGCCGGCGGTGGAGGAGGCGGTGAACGCGCCCGGGGCCGCGGTCGGGCTCGGGCTCGGGCTCGCGGTGGGGCTCGGGCTCGCGGTCGGGCTCCGGGGCGGGGTGGGAGCCGCGTGCTCGGCCGGTGCCGCCGCCCGTTCGGCCGCCGGCGACGGGCCGCCCAGGGCGGCGGTGGCGGCGCCCTTCTCCAGCCCGAGCCAGTAGGCGGCGACGGAGAGCGCGGCTAACGTCGCCCCGCCCAGGACCGTGCGGCGCAGTCGAAGTCGCCTGCGCCGTTTGGCCCGTCGTGCGTTGACTGAGCGGCGTGTTGCCATGGATGGTCCCCCGTTTGTTCGTAATCCCGCCCAGTCTGCCCGCTTCCGGGCTGGATCTGCCTGAATTTATGCCGGAGCGGGCCCGGCCGGGCCGGGGCGGCCGACTCGGTGGCGGCCTGAGAGGATGACGGGGTACGACCTGTCCGCCGCAGAAACACCGAGCATCGAGGGGCACCGCCAGTGACAAGGGCTTCCCTGGACAAGCAGCCGCACGAAGTCGCCTCCATGTTCGACGGCGTCGCGGAGAAGTACGACCTCACCAACGACGTCCTCTCCCTCGGGCAGGCCCGCCTGTGGCGCAAGGAGGCCGCCAGGGCGGTCGCCGCCCGCCCCGGCCACAAGGTGCTCGACCTGGCCGCCGGCACCGCGACCTCCTCCCTCCCGTACGCCGCGACCGGCGCGTACGTCGTCCCCTGCGACTTCTCCCTCGGGATGCTGCGGGAGGGCAAGAAGCGCAACCCGTGGCTCCCGCTGACGGCGGGCGACGCGACCCGGCTGCCCTTCGCGGACGACGTGTTCGACACCGTGACGATCTCCTTCGGGCTGCGCAACGTCCAGGACACGGACGCCGCGCTGCGCGAGATGTACCGGGTGACCAAGCCCGGCGGGCAGGTCGTCATCAGCGAGTTCTCGCAGCCGACCTGGGCGCCGTTCCGGACCGTCTACACCGAGTACCTGATGCGCGCCCTGCCGCCGGTGGCCCGCGCGGTCTCCTCCAACCCCGACGCGTACGTGTACCTCGCCGAGTCCATCCGCGAGTGGCCCGACCAGCCCGCGTTGGCCGAGCTGCTGCAGAAGGCCGGCTGGGGCAAGGTCGCCTGGCGGAACCTGAGCGGCGGCATCGTGGCCCTGCACCGCGGCGTCAAGGTCCGTTAGCACCCGACGGCACGTGTGGCACCAGTGGACTACCAGCACATCCTCGAACGGATCGCGGCGGACGTCGCCCCGCTGATCGGCAGCGGCACCCCGGCCGAGTACATCCCGGCGCTGGCGGGGGTCGACCCCCGCCGGTTCGGGATGGCGATCGCCGACCTCGACGGGAACGTCTTCGGCACCGGGGACTGGCGGGTCCCCTTCTCCACCCAGTCGATCACCAAGGTCTTCGCGCTGGCCCTCGCCCTCGCGGAGGGCGGGGACAGCCTGTGGGAGCGGGTGGGGCGGGAGCCGTCCGGCAACCCGTTCAACTCCCTGGTGCAGCTGGAGTACGAGAACGGCATCCCGCGGAATCCTTTCATCAACGCGGGCGCGCTCGTCGTCACCGACCGGCTGCAGACGCTGACGGGTGACGCGAGCAGCGAACTCCTGGAGTTCCTGCGGCAGGAGAGCGGGAACCCGGACGTCGGCTTCGACGCGGAGGTGGCCGCCTCCGAGCACGAACACGGCGACCGGAACGCGGCCGTGGCGCACTTCATGGCGTCCTACGGCAACATCGACAACCCCGTGCCGGCGCTGCTGGACCACTACTTCTGGCAGTGCTCGATCGAGATGACCTGCGCGGACCTGGCCCTGGCCGCCCGCTTCCTGGCCCGGCACGGGCTCCGGGCGGACGGCTCCCGCCTCCTCACCCGCAGCGAGGCCAAGCAGATCAACGCGGTGATGCTGACCTGCGGGACGTACGACGCGGCGGGGGAGTTCGCCTACCGGGTGGGGCTCCCGGGCAAGAGCGGGGTCGGCGGCGGCATCATCGCGGTCGTCCCGGGCCGCTGCACCCTCGCGGTGTGGAGCCCGGGCCTGGACGCCCAGGGCAACTCGGTCGCGGGCGCGGCGGCCCTGGACCGCTTCACGACACTGACGGGCCTGAGCGTCTTCTAGTCCTTCCCGCGCCGCTCGCGCGGCTCGGCCGCGGCCGGCCTCCCCGGCTTCGCACCGCTGCGGCGGACTCCGTCCGCCGGAGGCCGGGCGGGGCCGCTGCCCCCGGCTGGGGCCTGTCCGCCGCCTGCGGGCCGTTGCCGCCGCGCGGGGCCGGGCCCCCTACCCTCCCCCAGCGGTAGCTGGGGAAGGGGCGGGGCGGGGAGAAGGCCCCTACGCCCCCGCGAGCGTCAGCTCGTAGAGGCGGGCCCGGCGGCCGCCCGGGGCGGCGATCTCCTCGCCCGGCGTCATGCCGAGCCGCTCCGCCACCGCCACCGAACGCACGTTGCGTACGTCGATCACCGCGCAGACCCGCCCGACACCGACCTCCCGCAACCGCTCCAGCGTGGCCAGCGCGGCGGCGTACGCGTACCCCTTCCCCCACGCGGCACGCCCCAGCCGCCACCCGATCTCGATCCGGCCCACCGGCCCCCACGCCTTCGCCGCCGGCCACGGCTGCGCGCCCGTGAAGCCGAGCACCTCGCCCTCCCCGTCGAGCAGGGTCCACAGGCAGTGGCCCAGTTGTGCGTCGTGCATCCGCTGCCGGGCGGTGATCTCCTCGTAGAAGGACAGCTCCGCGGGACCGCCCAGGAACTCCATCACGTCCGCGTCGTCGAAGACGCGGTGCCAGGCGTGCGCGTCCTCGTCGATCGGTACGCGGAGCTGGACCGCCGGCAGCGGCGGCCGGGTCGTCGGCGAGGTCGTCATCGGGGCAGCCCTTCGGATCGCGATCACTCTCGCTGCATAGACTGCGTCATGTCCTGTGCCGTTGGGCACCCCTTATCGAGCCTTCGGGAGACCCCGCAGTGACCGAGCCCACCGAGCCCCTCTCCGAACACCGCGCGGACGTGATCGTCGTCGGGGCCGGGCCCGCCGGCTCGACGACCGCCTACTACCTCGCGAAGGCCGGACTCGACGTCCTGCTCCTGGAGAAGACCGCGTTCCCGCGCGAGAAGGTCTGCGGTGACGGTCTGACCCCGCGCGCCACCAAGCAGCTGGTGGCGATGGGCATCGACATCTCCGAAGAGGCCGGCTGGCTGCGCAACAAGGGCCTGCGCATCATCGGCGGCGGGCAGCGGCTCCAGCTGGACTGGCCGGAACTCGCCTCCTACCCGGACTACGGACTCGTCCGCAAGCGCGACGACTTCGACGAGACCCTGGCCCGCCAGGCGCAGAAGGCCGGCGCCCGCCTGTACGAGCGCTGCAACGTCGGCGAGCCCGTCCGCGACCCGCGCACCGGGCACATCACCGGCGTGCACGCGAAGCTCGGCGAGGAGAAGACCCCGGTCACCTTCCACGCCCCGCTCGTCGTCGCCGCCGACGGCAACTCCTCGCGCCTGTCCCTGGCGATGGGCCTGCACCGGCGCGAGGACCGCCCGATGGGCGTCGCCGTGCGCACGTACTTCACCTCGCCCCGGCACGACGACGACTACCTGGAGTCCTGGCTGGAGCTGTGGGACCGGCGCGGCCCGCAGGACCGGCTGCTGCCCGGCTACGGCTGGATCTTCGGCATGGGCGACGGCACGTCCAACGTCGGCCTCGGCATCCTCAACTCCTCCTCCGCCTTCAAGGAGCTGGACTGGCGCGAGGTCCTCAAGGCCTGGTGCGCGTCCATGCCGGAGGACTGGGGCTACACCCCCGAGAACATGACGCAGCCGATCCGCGGCGCGGCCCTGCCGATGGCCTTCAACCGGCAGCCGCACTACACCAAGGGCCTGCTGCTGGTCGGTGACGCGGGCGGGCTCGTCAACCCGTTCAACGGCGAGGGCATCGCCTACGCGATGGAGTCCGGGCAGATCGCGGCGGAGGTCATCGTCCAGGCCCACGCCCGCGCCACCCCGGCCCAGCGCGAGCTGGCGCTGCACAGCTACCCGAAGGTGCTCAAGGAGACCTACGGCGGCTACTACACGCTGGGCCGCGCCTTCGTGAAGCTGATCGGCAACCCGACGGTCATGAAGATCGCCGCCCAGCGCGGCCTGACGCACCCGGTGCTGATGCGCTTCACGCTGAAGATGCTGGCGAACCTGACGGACCCGACGGGCGGCGACGCGATGGACCGCATCATCAACGGCCTCTCGAAGGTGGCCCCGAAGGCCTGACCCGGGCCGGTACGCGCCCTGAGAGCCCCCTGAGCCGCCCCCGGATCCCCGGCGGGCGGCTCAGCCGTCCCCGGGCTCCCGCGGGCCCTCCGGGGCCCCGTGGACGGTGCGGACGCAGTGGGTCAGCAGGCCGAGGCCCGCCAGCAGCAGCGCGCCGGAGACCGTCCAGCCCAGGCCCAGGGTGAGGGGGGTGCCGGGTTTGTGCCAGGGGCGGGCGGTGGTCAGCAGCCAGCCGCCCACCGCCAGCATGCCCAGACCGAGCGCGGCGGGGAGCGCGGTGTCGTTGCCGTGGTCCTCGCACGAGGTTCCGCTCACGGGATCACCAACTCCAGGAATCGCTACGGGCACACGGCTGTGCGTCCATCTTCGCAGCGCTTCGGGGGATTCCGCACGAGCCGTCCTGCGGGACGGGATTCCGGGTATGCCGAAGGTCCGGTACTCCGCCCCCGAGCAGGGGGGAGTACCGGACCTCGCGGAGACCGGGTGGGTCAGAGGACGCGGACGGCGCCGGTCGGCATGTCGTAGCTGAGCGGGCGCTCGACGATGCCGGTGCTGGGGTTCTGCGCGCCGACGAACTTGCCGCCGCCCACGTAGATGGCGACGTGGTAGGCGCTGCCCTTGGGGCCCCAGTACAGGATGTCGCCCGGCTGGAGGTTGCTCAGCGACACCGAGGTGCCGGCCAGGGACTGGTCCTGCGAGGTGCGGTCCAGGGAGATGCCGGCCTGGCGGTACGCGGCCTGCACGAGGCCCGAGCAGTCGTACGCGGAGGGGCCGGTGGCGCCCATCACGTACGCCTTGCCGACCTGGGCGTAGGCGAAGTCGATGATGGCCGCGGCGGAGCCGGTCGCGGAGGAGCGGCCGCTGCTGGAGCCGCCCTTGACGGTGGCACCGCTGCCGTCGTCGGAGGCGGAGGCGTTGGTCAGGGAGGAACGGCCGGAGCTGCGGCCCGCGCGCTCGGCGTCGGCCTTGCGGTCGGCCTCCTGCTTCGCCTTCTGCTCGGCGGCCTTGGTGGCGTCTTCCTTCGCCTGCTTCGCCTCGGCGGCGGCACCCGTACGGGCGCTCTCCTCCTGGGCGTTCAGCTCGCCGGTGACGGCGGCCTCGACGGCGGCGACGCGGGTGTTCTCGGCGGCCGTGTTGACGGCGTTGGAGACCTCGGTGCCGAGGTCCAGGCTGAGGACCGGCATCTCCAGCGTCGTCTCGGCCACGGGCTCGGTAGACGGGGACGCGCTCGCGGTGCCGGCCATGGCCAGGGTGCTGAGGACGCCACCGGCAACTCCGGCGCGGACCGCGAGCTTCGAGGCGCTGCGGCGGGGCTTCCGGTGGCTGGGTATGTGAGCGGTGTGGGACATGGGACAACCGCTATCAGGGGTGCAGGGTCACCTTCAAGAAACGTGGTCTGCGCCACAGTTGCGGGAAAAGCCCGGCAACCGGGCGCGCCGCGCCTCTTATTGACGCCGTAACGGACGTATCGGACAGGCCTTCGCAAGGCTGTGATCATGGGGTTTCAGCAATAAGTCCGAATTGATCCACCGCCTACCATCGACCCGCACAGATGGCCAAGCCTCCTTTTTGCGGGTCATGATCGACGTGACGCAGGTCACAGTTACCTGTCGCCGTGAGGGCGCTGTGGCCGGTCCGTGATCCGACCGTGAACTCGCCGTGCGGTTCGCGGGCCGCGCCGCCGCTCGTGAACGGATGCACATCCTCTGCGCGCCGTCCCGGCGCCGGGGCCGTCGTCCACTTCCGTATCGCCGGACCCCCCGCGCGGGGGAAGTGGATTCCTTTACCACCCCGACCGCCCAGCCGCCAATTTGCCTGTAGCGCCCAATTTTTGATAGTGCAAGGCCGCCCCTACCTGCGGTAACGAGGCCGGATGTCACGTTTGGTGATCATGTGGATGCCTTGCGTACGAAGATCACCACTCATCGGGCTTCATGATCGTTCGTCAGGTGGTGGAGATCACAAACTCGGTGTTGTTACCCGTGTCGCAGATCACAGACCGGCAGGCATAAGATGCGCACCAGTCTGGCTTGTGAACTGCCTCACATGCGACCAACGGTCAAGGACGACTGGAAGGAGCGAGGAGCGTGAATGCCTACGCACCCATCCTCGTGCTCGGCGCCATCGGCGCAGGGTTTGCGATCTTCTCCGTGGTCATGGCCACGCTGATCGGCCCAAAACGGTACAACCGGGCGAAGCTTGAAGCGTACGAGTGCGGCATCGAGCCCACCCCGATGCCCGCGGGCGGCGGTCGCTTCCCCATCAAGTACTACCTCACGGCGATGCTCTTCATCGTCTTCGACATCGAGATCGTCTTCCTCTACCCCTGGGCCGTCACCTTCGACTCCCTGGGGATCTTCGGGCTCGTCGAGATGCTGCTCTTCGTGCTCACCGTCTTCGTCGCCTACGCATACGTCTGGCGCCGCGGCGGCCTGGAATGGGACTGAGGGGCTGAATTTTCCATGGGACTGGAAGAGAAGCTGCCGAGCGGCTTCCTGCTGACCACCGTCGAACAGGCCGCGGGCTGGGTGCGCAAGGCATCCGTCTTCCCGGCCACCTTCGGCCTCGCCTGCTGCGCCATCGAGATGATGACCACCGGCGCCGGCCGCTACGACCTCGCCCGCTTCGGCATGGAGGTCTTCCGCGGCTCCCCGCGCCAGGCCGACCTGATGATCGTCGCGGGCCGGGTCAGCCAGAAGATGGCGCCGGTGCTGCGGCAGGTGTACGACCAGATGCCCGCCCCCAAGTGGGTCATCTCCATGGGCGTCTGCGCCTCCTCGGGCGGCATGTTCAACAACTACGCGATCGTCCAGGGCGTCGACCACATCGTCCCGGTGGACATCTACCTGCCCGGCTGCCCGCCCCGCCCCGAGATGCTCATGGACGCGATCCTCAAGCTCCACCAGAAGATCCAGGGCTCCAAGCTCGGCGTGAACCGGGAAGAGGCGGCGCGCGAGGCGGAGGAGGCGGCCCTCAAGGCCCTCCCCACCATCGAGATGAAGGGGCTCCTGCGGTGAGCGACGGACCCGCCGTGGAGAACGGCAACGGCAACAACGTCCCCGCCCCCCGGGCCGCCACCCCCGGCCCCGAGGTGATCGGCGTCCGCAAGGGCATGTTCGGCGCCAGGAACGGCGGCGACACCAGCGGCTACGGCGGCCTCGTGCGCACCGTGGCCCTGCCCGGCGCGAGCTCCCGCCCCTACGGGTCGTACTTCGACGAGGTCGCCGACGAGCTCGAAGGCGCCCTGGAGGAGCAGGACCTGCTCCCGGAGAACGCGATCGAGAAGGTCGTCGTCGACCGCGGCGAGCTGACCCTGCACATCGCCCGCGAACACCTGGTGCGGGTGGCCTCCACCCTGCGCGACGACCCGGCCCTGCGCTTCGAACTGTGCACCGGCGTCTCCGGCGTGCACTTCCCCGACGACAAGGGCCGCGAGCTGCACGCCGTCTACCACCTGCGCTCCCTCACCCACGGCCGGATCCTCCGGCTGGAGGTGTCGGTGCCCGACGGCGACCCGCACCTCCCCTCGCTCGTCGCGGTCTACCCGACCAACGACTGGCACGAGCGCGAGGCGTACGACTTCTTCGGCCTGGTCTTCGACGGCCACCCCGCCCTCACGCGGATCATGATGCCGGACGACTGGCAGGGCTTCCCGCAGCGCAAGGACTACCCGCTCGGCGGCATCCCCATCGAGTACAAGGGCGCCCAGATCCCGGCTCCCGACCAGCGGAGGTCGTACAGCTGATGTCGAACACCCCCAACGCCGCCGACCACGCGGCCTCCCGCGAAACCACCGAAGGCACCGTCTACACCGTCACCGGCGGCGACTGGGACGAGATCGTCCAGTCCGCGGCCAAGGCGGACGACGAGCGCATCGTCGTCAACATGGGCCCCCAGCACCCCTCCACCCACGGGGTGCTCCGCCTGATCCTGGAGATCGACGGCGAGACGGTCACCGAGGCCCGCTGCGGCATCGGCTACCTGCACACCGGCATCGAGAAGAACCTCGAATTCCGCAACTGGACGCAGGGCACCACCTTCGTCACGCGCATGGACTACCTGACGCCGTTCTTCAACGAGACGGCGTACTGCCTCGGCGTCGAGAAGCTCCTCGGCATCACCGACCAGATCCCCGACCGCGCCACCGTGATCCGCGTCCTGCTGATGGAGCTCAACCGGCTCTCCTCCCACCTGGTGTGCATCGCCACCGGCGGCATGGAGCTGGGCGCGACCACGATCATGATCTACGGCTTCCGGGACCGCGAGCTGATCCTCGACGTCTTCGAGCTGATCACCGGCCTGCGCATGAACCACGCCTTCGTCCGCCCCGGCGGCCTCGCCCAGGACCTGCCCCCCGGCGCGGTCGACCAGCTGCGCGAGTTCGTCAAGACGATGAAGAAGAACCTGCCGGAGTACGACAAGCTCGCCACCGGCAACCCCATCTTCAAGGCCCGCATGCAGGACGTCGGCTACCTCGACCTGGCCGGCTGCATGGCCCTCGGCGCCACAGGACCGATCCTGCGCTCCGCCGGCCTGCCCCACGACCTGCGCAAGACCGACCCCTACTGCGGCTACGAGGGCTACGAGTTCGACGTCCCCACCACCGAGAGCTGCGACTCCTACGGGCGGTTCCTGATCCGCCTGGAGGAGATGCGCCAGTCGCTGCGGATCGTCGAGCAGTGCCTGGACCGGCTGGAGCCCGGCCCGGTCATGGTCGCCGACAAGAAGATCGCCTGGCCGGCGCAGCTCGCCATGGGCCCCGACGGCCTCGGCAACTCCCTCGACCACATCAAGAACATCATGGGCACCTCCATGGAGGCCCTCATCCACCACTTCAAGCTGGTGACCGAGGGCTTCCGCGTCCCCGCCGGGCAGGCCTACGCGGCCGTCGAGTCCCCCAAGGGCGAACTCGGCGTCCACGTGGTCTCCGACGGCGGCACCCGCCCCTACCGGGTCCACTTCCGCGACCCGTCCTTCACCAACCTGCAGGCCATGGCGGCGATGTGCGAAGGCGGCCAGGTCGCCGACGTCATCGTCGCCGTCGCCTCCATCGACCCCGTGATGGGAGGCGTCGACCGATGACGGCCGATGCAGTGAACACGGGCATCAGCCTCGGGATGCCGCAGCTCCCCGCCCCCGACTTCCCCGCCGAGGTGCGCGCCCGGCTGGAAGCGGACGCGCAGGAGGTCATCGCCCGCTACCCCGACAGCCGCTCCGCGCTGCTGCCGCTGCTGCACCTGACGCAGTCCGAGGAGGGCTACGTCTCCCGCACCGGCATCCGCTTCTGCGCCGAGGTCCTCGGCCTGACCACCGCCGAGGTCACCGCGGTCGCCACCTTCTACACGATGTACCGGCGGGGGCCCTCCGGCGACTACCAGGTCGGGGTCTGCACCAACACCCTGTGCGCGGTGATGGGCGGCGACGCCATCTTCGCCGAGCTCCAGGAGCACCTCGGGGTCGGCAACAACGAGACCACCCCCGACGGCAAGGTCACGCTGGAGCACATCGAGTGCAACGCGGCCTGCGACTACGCCCCCGTGGTGATGGTCAACTGGGAGTTCTTCGACAACCAGACCCCCGACTCCGCCAAGGCCCTCGTCGACGACCTGCGGGCCGGCCGCCCGGTCGAGCCGACCCGGGGCGCGCCGCTGTGCACGTACAAGGACACCGCCCGGATCCTCGCGGGCTTCCCCGACGAGCGCGAGGGCGCGGTGGAGGCGAGCGGCGGCGCGGGCCCCGCCTCCCTGATCGGCCTGCGCATCGCCCGCGGCGAGACCCCGCACGCCCCGGTCGTCCGCCCGCGCGCCGAGACCGGTACCGAGGGAGGGGAGTGATGTCGGTGTCGACCGAACTCGAAAAGAACGGAAGCCCCGAGAAGCTGCTCGCGCCCGTCCTGTCGGCCTTCTGGGACGAGCCGGAGTCCTGGACGCTGGCGACCTACCGGCGCCACGAGGGCTACGAGGGCCTGCGCAAGGCGCTCGCGATGACCCCGGACGAGGTGATCGCCTACGTCAAGGACTCGGGCCTGCGCGGACGCGGCGGAGCCGGCTTCCCCACCGGGATGAAATGGCAGTTCATCCCGCAGGGCGACGGCAAGCCGCACTACCTCGTCGTGAACGCGGACGAGTCGGAGCCGGGAACCTGCAAGGACATCCCCCTCCTCTTCGCCAACCCGCACTCCCTCGTCGAGGGAATGATCATCGCCTGCTACGCGATCCGCTCCGAGCACGCCTTCATCTACCTGCGCGGTGAGACCGTCCCCGTGCTGCGGAGGCTGCACGAGGCCGTGCGCGAGGCGTACGCGGCCGGATACCTCGGCAAGGACATCGACGGCAGCGGACGCAACCTCGACATCACGGTGCACGCGGGCGCGGGCGCGTACATCTGCGGCGAGGAGACGGCACTGCTCGACTCCCTCGAAGGCCGGCGCGGTCAGCCCCGGCTGCGTCCCCCCTTCCCCGCGGTCGAGGGCCTCTACGCCTGCCCCACTGTCGTGAACAACGTCGAGTCCATCGCCTCGGTTCCCGCGATCCTCAACAAGGGCAAGGACTGGTTCAAGGCGATGGGGACGGAGAAGTCCCCCGGCTTCACCCTCTACTCCCTCTCCGGGCACGTCGCCGGCCCCGGCCAGTACGAGGCCCCGCTCGGCATCACCCTGCGCCAGCTCCTCGACATGAGCGGCGGCATGCGCCCCGGGCACCGGCTGAAGTTCTGGACCCCCGGCGGCTCCTCCACGCCCATGTTCACCGAGGAGCACCTCGACGTCCCGCTCGACTACGAGGGCGTCGGCGCGGCCGGCTCCATGCTCGGCACCAAGGCCCTGCAGTGCTTCGACGAGACCACCTGCGTGGTGCGCGCCGTCACCCGCTGGACCGAGTTCTACGCCCACGAGTCCTGCGGCAAGTGCACCCCCTGCCGCGAGGGCACGTACTGGCTCGTCCAGCTGCTGCGCGACATCGAGGCCGGCAAGGGCGTCATGTCCGACCTCGACAAGCTCAACGACATCGCCGACAACATCAACGGCAAGTCCTTCTGCGCGCTCGGCGACGGCGCGGCCAGCCCGATCTTCTCCTCGCTGAAGTACTTCCGCGCGGAGTACGAGCAGCACATCACCGGGAAGGGCTGTCCCTTCGACCACCGGAAGTCGACCCTGTGGGCCGACGGTCCGGCCAAGAACTCCGAGGTGAACGCATGACCGTCGCCACCAGTGCGCCCGCCGGGGGCGGCGAGGCCGCCAAGCCGGGCCGGGACGCCGAGAACATGGTCACGCTGACCATCGACGGCGCCGAACTGTCCGTGCCCAAGGGGACCCTCGTGATCCGGGCCGCCGAACAGCTCGGCATCGAGATCCCCCGGTTCTGCGACCACCCCCTCCTCTCCCCGGCCGGCGCCTGCCGCCAGTGCATCGTCGAGGTCGAGGGCCAGCGCAAGCCGATGGCCTCCTGCACCATCACCTGCACCGACGGCATGGTCGTCAAGACGCAGCTGACCTCCGAGGCCGCCGACAAGGCCCAGCGCGGGGTGATGGAGCTGCTGCTCATCAACCACCCGCTGGACTGCCCCGTCTGCGACAAGGGCGGCGAGTGCCCCCTGCAGAACCAGGCGATGTCGCACGGCAACGCCGAGTCCCGCTTCGAGGGCCGCAAGCGGACGTACGAGAAGCCCGTCGCCATCTCCCCCCAGGTGCTGCTGGACCGGGAGCGGTGCGTGCTGTGCGCGCGCTGCACCCGCTTCTCCAACGAGATCGCCGGCGACCCGATGATCGAGCTGCTGGAACGCGGCGCGCTCCAGCAGGTCGGCACCGGCGAGGGCGACCCGTTCGAGTCCTACTTCTCCGGCAACACCATCCAGATCTGCCCCGTCGGCGCCCTCACCTCGGCCGCCTACCGGTTCCGCTCCCGCCCGTTCGACCTCGTCTCCTCCCCGAGCGTGTGCGAGCACTGCGCGGGCGGCTGCGCGACCCGGACCGACCACCGGCGCGGGAAGGTGCTGCGCCGCCTCGCCGCCGAGGACCCCGAGGTCAACGAGGAGTGGATCTGCGACAAGGGCCGCTTCGGGTTCCGCTACGCGCAGCGCCCGGACCGGCTGACCACCCCGCTGGTGCGCGGGGCCGACGGGGTCCTCGCCCCGGCGAGCTGGCCCGAGGCCCTGGAGGCCGCGGCCGCCGGGCTCACCGCCGCGCGCGGCCGCGCCGGGGTCCTGACGGGCGGCCGGCTGACCGTCGAGGACGCCTACGCGTACGCCAAGTTCGCCCGGGTGGTCCTCGACACCAACGACATCGACTTCCGGGCCCGCGCGCACAGCGCGGAGGAGGCCGAGTTCCTGGCCGCCTCCGTCGCCGGCACCGGCAAGGACCTCGACGGCACGGGCGTCACCTACGCCTCCCTGGAGGCCGCCCCGGCCGTCCTGCTCGTCGGCATCGAGGCCGAGGAGGAGGCCCCCGGGGTCTTCCTGCGGCTGCGCAAGGCCCACCGCAAGCGCGGCCAGAAGGCCTACGCCCTCGCACCGTTCGCCACCCGGGGCCTGACCAAGGCGGGCGGCACCCTGCTGGCCGCCGCCCCCGGCACCGAACCCGAGTGGCTGGACGCCCTCGCCTCCCGCACCGGCCTGGAGGCGGGTGGCGCCGAGGCGGCCGAGGCCCTGCGCAGGCCCGGGGCGGTCCTCGTCGTCGGGGAGCGGCTCGCCGGGGTGCCCGGCGCGCTGAGCGCCGCCGTACGGGCGGCCACCGCGACCGGGGCCCGGCTGGTGTGGATCCCGCGCCGGGCCGGGGAGCGGGCCGCGATCGAGGCGGGCGCGCTGCCGTCCCTGCTGCCGGGCGGACGCCCGGCCACCGACCCGCGGGCCCGCGACGAGGTCGCCACCGCCTGGGGGCTGGAGGCGCTGCCGCACCGCTACGGCCGCGACACCGGCCAGATCGTCGAGGCCGCGGCCACCCGCGAGCTGGGCGCGCTGCTGGTCGCGGGCGTGGAGGTCGCCGACCTGCCGGACCCGCGGCGGGCGCGGACCGCGCTGGAGGAGGCCTTCGTGGTCTCCCTGGAGCTGCGGCCCGGCGAGGTCACCGACCACGCGGACGTGGTCCTGCCGGTGGCCGCCGTCGCCGAGAAGGCGGGCACCTTCGTCAACTGGGAGGGCCGCGTCCGGCCGTTCGAGGCCGCCCTCAAGCCCGACCAGATGACCCGCCGGCTCGCCCCGGCCGACGCCCGCGTGCTGCACATGCTGGCCGACGCCGCCGACCGGCCGATCGCCCTGCCCGACGTGCACGCCGTACGCCGGGAGCTGGAGCGGCTCGGCCCCTGGGAGGGCGACCTGGCCCCCGAGCGGTCCACCGCCCCGGAGCCGCTGCCCCGGCCCGGCGCGGGCGAGGCCGTACTCGCCGGCCACCGCCTGCTGCTGGACCTGGGCCGGCTCCAGGAGGGCGACGAGGCCCTGGCCGGGACCCGGCACGAGGCCTCGGCCCGCCTCTCGGCCGCCACGGCCGCCGAGACCGGCGTCAAGGACGGCGACCTCCTCGCCGTCACCGGCCCGGCCGGCTCGGTGGAACTCCCGCTGCGGATCACCGAGATGCCCGACCGGGTCGTGTGGCTCCCCCTGAACTCCACCGGCTCCGGCGTCCTCGCCGACACCGGCGCCCTGCCCGGCACCCTCGTCCGCATCGGACCGGCGCCGGCCCCGGCCGCCCCCGCCAAGGAGGTGCGAGCGTGAGCAGCCTCGCCCACATCGCGGCGCAGCAGCCGCACGTCCTCGCCGCCGAGGACCTGTCCCTGTTCGGCAGGGACGTCTGGTGGCTCGTCCTGCTGAAGGCGGTGTTCTGCTTCGCCTTCCTGATGGTGACCGTGCTGTTCTCCATCGTGTGGGAGCGCAAGGTCGTCGCCTGGATGCAGCTGCGCATCGGCCCCAACCGGCACGGGCCCTGGGGCCTGCTCCAGTCGCTCGCCGACGGCGTGAAGCTGATGCTGAAGGAAGACGTCGTCGTCAAGCGGGCCGACAAGGTGGTGTACGTCCTGGCGCCGATCATCGCGGCGATCCCGGCGTTCATGGCCATCGCGGTCATCCCGTTCGGCCCGTCCGGCAACGAGGTCTCGATCTTCGGGCAGCGCACCACGATGCAGCTGACCGACCTGCCGATCGCGATGCTGTACGTCCTGGCCGTGGCCTCGGTCGGCATCTACGGCATCGTCCTCGCCGGCTGGTCCTCGGGCTCGACCTACCCGCTCCTCGGCGGCCTGCGCTCCTGCGCGCAGATGATCTCGTACGAGATCGCGATGGGCGCGGCCTTCGCCTCGGTGTTCCTCTACTCCGGGTCGATGTCGACCTCGGCGATCGTGGAGGCGCAGGCGGACCGCTGGTACATCGTGCTGCTGCCGGTGTCCTTCATCATCTACGTGATCACGATGGTCGGCGAGACCAACCGCGCCCCCTTCGACATGCCGGAGTCCGAGGGCGACCTCGTCGGCGGCTTCAACACCGAGTACTCCTCCATCAAGTTCGCGCTGTTCATGCTGGCCGAGTACGTCAACATGGTCACCGTCTCCGCCGTCTCGGTCACCCTCTTCCTGGGCGGCTGGCGGGCCCCGGCGCCGATCTCCACCTACTGGGCGGGCGCGAACCACGGCTGGTGGCCGATGCTCTGGTTCGTCATCAAGGTGCAGCTGCTGCTGTTCTTCTTCATCTGGCTGCGCGGCACCCTGCCCCGCGTGCGCTACGACCAGCTGATGAAGCTCGGCTGGAAGGTGCTGATCCCCGTCTCGGTGGTCTGGCTGATGCTGGTCGCCACCGTCCGGGCGCTGCGCAACGAGCGCTACGACTTCTCGGAGATCGTGCTCTACGTCGGCGGGGCCGTCGTGGCCATCCTGCTGCTGACCTCCGTCGCCGACCACTTCCGCGACAAGCGCGAGAAGACGGCCGCCGAACGGGCCGGGAAGGCCGCGGCCGCCGAGCCCTTCGACCCGATGGCGGGCGGCTTCCCCGTACCGCCCAAGCCCGGCCAGCACCTGGCACCCGTACCGCGCAGGCGGCCCCGCGCCGAGCGGGAGCTGATTGTCAGTGGCGGGACGAATACTGACAGTGACCGAGAGGAGGGTTGAGACGTGTCTGACGAGAAGTCCGAAAAGTGGCAGAACCCGGTGGCCGGCTTCGGCGTGACCTTCAAGGCCATGTTCAAGAAGCGCCTCACCGAGCAGTACCCGGAGCAGGAGAAGACGACCGCTCCGCGGTTCCACGGAAGGCACCAGCTCAACCGGCACCCCGACGGTCTGGAGAAGTGCATCGGGTGCGAGCTGTGCGCCTGGGCCTGCCCCGCCGACGCGATCTACGTGGAGGGCGCGGACAACACCGAGGAGGAGCGCTACTCCCCGGGTGAGCGCTACGGGCGCGTCTACCAGATCAACTACGCCCGCTGCATCCTGTGCGGGCTGTGCATCGAGGCCTGCCCGACCCGGGCGCTGACGATGACGAACGAGTTCGAACTGGCCGACTCCAGCCGAGAGTCGCTGATCTACACCAAGGAGCAGCTGCTCGCCGGGCTGACCGAGGGCATGGTCGACAGCCCGCATTCGATCTTCCCGGGCATGGACGAGCAGGACTACTACCGGGGCCTGGTCAAGGGCGCCGCTCCCGGCACCGAGCGGCAGGTGGCGGTCTCCAAGGGCGAGGTCCCGGCCGCGGACGGCGCCGGGAACGGCGCGGCCGCCGAGGGGGTCGGAGCATGAACGCCTTCGCGGCCGCCGCCACCACGACCTCCACCGGCGAGGCCCTCCAGTTCTGGGTGCTGGGCACCGTCGCCGTCATCGGCGCGCTCTGCACGATCCTGATGAAGAAGGCCGTGCACAGCGCCCTGTGCCTGGCCGGGACGATGATCATCCTCGCGGTGTTCTACCTGGCCAACGGGGCCTACTTCCTGGGCGTGGTCCAGGTCGTCGTCTACACCGGCGCCATCATGATGCTGTTCCTCTTCGTGGTCATGCTCGTCGGCGTCACGGCGGCGGACTCCCTGAAGGAGACCATCAAGGGCCAGCGCTGGCTGGCCGCCCTGTGCGGGCTCGGCTTCGGCATCCTGCTGATCGCCGGCCTCGCCAACGCCAAGCTGACCCACTTCAACGGCCTCGGCCGGGTCAACTCCGCGGGCCACGTCGAGGGCCTGGCCCAGCTGATCTTCACCCGTTACATCTTCGCCTTCGAGATCACCGGCGCCCTGCTCATCACGGCGGCCGTCGGCGCGATGGTCCTCACGCACCGCGAGCGCACCGAGCGGGCCGCCACCCAGCGCGAGCTCGCCGAGAAGCGCGTCCGCGAGGGCGTCCAGGTCCCGCCGCTCCCGGCCCCCGGCGTCTACGCCCGGCACAACGCCGTGGACGTCGCCGGCCTGCTGCCCGACGGGACCCCGTCCGAGCTGACCGTCAGCAAGACGCTGCGCGCCCGCGGCCAGATCCGCGACGTGTCCACCGAGGCCCTCGACGACCTCAAGGCGCTGGAGCAGCGCTCCGCGGAGCGCCTCGGCCGCGACTCCCGTGAGGAGGCCTCGAAGTGAATCCGGTCAACTACCTCTACCTGGCCGCCCTGCTGTTCACCATCGGCGCGGCAGGCGTCCTCATCCGGCGCAACGCCATCGTGCTGTTCATGTGCGTCGAGCTGATGCTCAACGCCTGCAACCTCGCGTTCGTGGCCTTCTCCCGGATGCACGGCAACCTCGACGGCCAGGTCATCGCGTTCTTCACGATGGTCGTCGCCGCCGCGGAGGTCGTGGTGGGCCTCGCGATCATCGTGTCGCTGTTCCGTACCCGCCACTCGGCCTCGGTCGACGACGCCAGCCTGATGAAGCTGTAAGGGGCCTGCACCGTGGAGAATCTGATCGCGCTCCTGGTGGGCGCACCCCTGCTCGGGGCGGCGGTGCTGCTGTGCGGCGGCCGGCGCCTCGACAAGGCGGGTCACTGGCTCGGGACCCTGCTCGCCGCGGTCTCGTTCGGCATCGGCGTGGTCCTCTTCGCCGGCATGCTGGGCCGCGGGGCCGAGGACCGCACCCTGCACCAGCACCTGTTCAGCTGGGTGCCGGTGGAGGGGTTCCAGGCGGACCTCGCCTTCCAGCTCGACCAGCTGTCGATGACCTTCGTCCTTCTGATCTCCGGCGTCGGCACGCTCATCCACGTGTACTCGATCGGGTACATGGAGCACGACGAGCGCCGCCGCCGCTTCTTCGGCTACCTCAACCTGTTCGTCGCGGCGATGCTGCTGCTGGTCCTCGCCGACAACTACCTGCTGCTGTACTTCGGCTGGGAGGGCGTCGGCCTCGCCTCGTACCTCCTGATCGGGTTCTGGCAGCACAAGCCCAGCGCGGCCACCGCCGCGAAGAAGGCCTTCCTGGTCAACCGGGTCGGCGACATGGGCCTGTCGATCGCCATCATGATCATGTTCACCACCTTCGGGACCTTCGCCTTCGGGCCGGTCCTGGCCAACGTGGGCAAGACCTCCGAGGGGACGCTGACGGCCATCGGCCTGATGCTGCTGCTGGCCGCCTGCGGCAAGTCGGCCCAGGTGCCGCTGCAGTCCTGGCTCGGTGACGCGATGGAGGGCCCGACCCCGGTCTCGGCCCTGATCCACGCGGCCACCATGGTCACCGCGGGCGTGTACCTGATCGTCCGCTCGGGCGCGATCTTCAACGCGGCGCCCGACGCCCAGCTGGTGGTCACCGTCGTCGGCGCGGTCACGCTGCTGTTCGGTGCGATCGTCGGTTGCGCGAAGGACGACATCAAGAAGGCCCTCGCCGGATCGACCATGTCGCAGATCGGCTACATGGTCCTGGCGGCGGGCCTCGGCCCCATCGGCTACGTCTTCGCGATCATGCACCTGGTGACGCACGGCTTCTTCAAGGCCGGCCTCTTCCTCGGCGCGGGTTCCGTCATGCACGGGATGAACGACGAGGTGGACATGCGCAAGTACGGCGGCCTGCGCACGTACATGCCGGTCACCTTCGTCACCTTCGGCCTCGGCTACCTCGCCATCATCGGCTTCCCCGGCCTGTCGGGCTTCTTCTCCAAG
The DNA here is from genome assembly GCF_042884105.1 of Streptomyces sp. NPDC058157. Classification (NCBI taxonomy): domain Bacteria; kingdom Bacillati; phylum Actinomycetota; class Actinomycetes; order Kitasatosporales; family Streptomycetaceae; genus Streptomyces; species Streptomyces sp. NPDC058157. The sequence goes on along the minus strand of NZ_JBHVUQ010000007.1, from coordinate 13,901 downwards.
GACAAGATCATCGAGGCGGCCTTCGCGAAGGGCGGCACCGAGGGCTGGATCCTCGGCGGCGCGGCCCTGCTCGGCGCGGGCATCACCGCCTTCTACATGACCCGGGTCATGCTCCTCACCTTCTTCGGCGAGAAGCGCTGGCAGCCCGACGCAGAAGGCCACGCGCCGCACCCGCACGAGTCCCCGAAGTCCATGACCGTCCCGATGATCGTGCTGGCCTTCGGATCGGTCTTCGCGGGCGGCTTCTTCGGGATCGGCGACCGCTTCCTCAAGTGGCTGGAGCCGGTCACCGGACACGAGCACGGCAACCCGCCCATCGGCGCCCTGACGGTCACCCTGTCCACGATGGTCGTCCTCGTGATCGGCGTCGCCGTCGCCTGGTCGATGTACGGGAAGAAGCCCGTCCCGGTCACCGCCCCGCGCGGCTCGTTCCTCACCCGGGCGGCCCGCCGGGACCTGTTCCAGGACGACTTCAACCACGTCGTCCTCGTGCGCGGCGGAGAGCACCTCACCCGCTCGCTCGTGTACGTCGACCACAGCCTGGTCGACGGAGTGGTCAACGGGACGGCCGCCTCCGTCGGCGGGCTCTCGGGCCGGCTGCGGAAGCTGCAGAACGGCTACGCCCGCAGCTACGCGGTCTCGATGTTCGGGGGCACGGCGATCCTCATCGCCGCGACCCTGCTGATGAGGGCGGTGTGACATGACTTTCCCGCTTCTGACGGTGACGGCCGCGGTCCCCGCGGTCGGCGCGGTCCTCACCGCCGCCGTCCCGGCCAAACAGCGCACCGCCGCCAAGTGGCTCGCGCTGCTGTTCTCCCTGGCGACGCTCGCCCTGGCCGTGCTCGTCGCGGTCCGCTTCGACCCCGGCGGCGCCCGCTACCAGCTCACCGAGTCCCACGCCTGGATCGCCGACTTCGGCGTCCGCTACGAACTCGGCGTGGACGGCATCGGGGTGGCGCTCATCGCGCTCACCGCCCTGCTGATCCCCTTCGTGATCGGGGCCGGCTGGAACGACGCCGACCCCCTGGAGACCAACTCGTCGCGCTGGCGGCCCACCCAGGGCTTCTTCGCCCTGATCCTGCTGGTCGAGGCGATGGTGGTGATCTCGTTCGAGGCCACCGACGTCTTCCTCTTCTACATCTTCTTCGAAGCCATGCTCATCCCGATGTACTTCCTCATCGGCGGCTTCGGGGACCGGGCGCACTCCGGCAGCGACGAGAACGCCGCCGCCCAGCGCTCCTACGCGGCGGTCAAGTTCCTCCTCTACAACCTGGTCGGCGGCCTGATCATGCTGGCGGCCGTCATCGGGCTGTACGTGGTCGCCGGGAACTTCTCCCTCCAGGAGATCGCCGCCGCCCGCGCCGCGGGCACCCTCGACATGGCGACCAACACCGAGCGGCTGCTCTTCCTCGGCTTCTTCTTCGCCTTCGCGGTGAAGGCCCCGCTGTGGCCGCTGCACACCTGGCTGCCCAACGCCATGGGCGAGGCCACCGCCCCGGTCGCCGTACTGATCACCGCGATCGTCGACAAGGTCGGCACCTTCGCGATGCTCCGGTTCTGCCTCGGCCTCTTCCCCGAGGCCAGCAAGTGGGCCACCCCCGTGATCCTCGTCCTGGCCCTGATCAGCATCGTCTACGGCGCGCTGCTCGCGGTCGGACAGCGGGACATCAAGCGGCTGGTCGCCTACGCGTCGATCTCGCACTTCGGCTTCATCATCCTGGGCATCTTCGCGATGACCTCCCAGGGCCAGTCGGGCGCGACGCTCTACATGGTCAACCACGGGATCTCCACGGCGGCGCTGATGCTCGTCGCCGGCTTCCTGATCTCCCGGCGCGGCTCCCGGCTCATCGCCGACTACGGCGGCGTCCAGAAGGTGGCCCCGGTCCTCGCCGGCACCTTCCTGATCGGCGGCCTCGCCACCCTGTCCCTGCCGGGCCTCGCCCCGTTCGTCAGCGAGTTCCTGGTCCTGGTCGGCACCTTCGCCCGGTACCCGGTCATCGGGATCATCGCCACCATCGGCATCGTGCTGGCCGCCCTGTACACCCTGGTCCTCTACCAGCGGACCATGACCGGCCCCGTCAAGGAGGAGGTCCGCACGCTGCCGGACCTGCGCCCGCGGGAGCTGCTGGTGGTCGCCCCGCTGATCGCGCTGCTGATCGGGCTGGGCGTCTACCCCAAGGTGCTCACCGACATCGTCAACCCGTCGGTGCGGCACACGATGTCGGACGTGAAGAAGACGGACCCCAAGCCTGAGGTCGCCGTCGAAGCGAAGAACGGGGAGGCGGTCAAGTGAGCGCCGCGACTGCTGCCCAGGGCCTGCTGACACTGGCGGCCAACGGACCGGCCGACAAGATCCCGGCCCCGCACATCGAGTACGCCCAGCTCGCGCCCACGCTGATCGTGGTGGGCGCGGCCGTCCTCGGCGTCCTCGTCGAGGCCTTCGTCCCGCGCAGGTCCCGCTACCACGTGCAGGTGTTCCTCGCCGTCGCCTCCCTCGCCGCGGCCTTCGCGGCGGTCGTCGGCCTCGCCGCCGGAGGGTACGGCAACACCAAGGCGCACATCGCGGCCATGGGCGCCATCGCCGTCGACGGCCCGGCGCTGTTCCTCCAGGGCACCATCCTGCTGGCCTCGATCGTGGCCGTCTTCACCTTCGCCGAGCGCCGCCTCGACCCCAAGGCGCACGGCAACCGGGTGGACTCCTTCGCCGCCCAGGCCGCGTCCGTACCGGGCAGCGACAGCGAGAAGGCCGCCGTCAAGGCCGGGTTCACCACCACCGAGGTGTTCCCGCTGGCCCTGTTCGCCATCTCCGGGATGCTGATCTTCCCGGCGGCCGACGACCTGCTGACCCTGTTCGTCGCGCTGGAGGTCTTCTCCCTCCCGCTCTACCTGCTCTGCGCCGTCGCCCGCCGCCAGCGGCTGATGTCGCAGGAGGCGGCCGTCAAGTACTTCCTGCTCGGCGCCTTCTCCTCGGCGTTCCTGCTGTTCGGCATCGCCCTGCTCTACGGCTACGCGGGCTCCGTCTCGTACGCGGTCATCGCGGACGTGGTGGACGGCACCGTCACCACCGTCGACCCGGCGCTCGCCTCCACCATGGGCAACGACGCGCTCCTCCTCATCGGCGGCGCGCTGATCCTGATGGGGCTGCTGTTCAAGGTCGGCGCGGTCCCCTTCCACATGTGGACCCCGGACGTCTACCAGGGCGCCCCCACCCCCGTGACCGGCTTCATGGCCGCCGCGACCAAGGTGGCCGCCTTCGGCGCGCTGCTGCGCCTGCTCTACGTGGTCCTGCCCGGGCTGCGCTGGGACTGGCGGCCGGTGATGTGGGGCGTCGCCATCGTCACGATGCTCGCGGGCGCGGTGATCGCCGTGACCCAGACCGACGTGAAGCGGCTGCTGGCGTACTCCTCGATCGCGCACGCCGGGTTCATCCTGGCCGGTGTGATCGCCACGTCGGCGGAGGGCGTCAAGTCCGTCCTCTTCTACCTGGGCGCCTACTCCTTCGTGACGATCGGCGCCTTCGCGGTGGTCACGCTGGTGCGCGACGCGGGCGGCGAGGCCACGCACCTGTCGAAGTGGGCCGGGCTCGGGCGGCGTTCGCCGCTCACCGCGGCGGTCTTCGCGGTGTTCCTGCTGGCCTTCGCCGGCATCCCGCTGACCTCCGGCTTCGCCGGGAAGTTCGCGGTGTTCAAGGCGGCCGCGGAGGGCGGGGCCGGGGCGCTGGTCGTCGTCGGTGTGATCTCGTCGGCGATCGCCGCGTTCTTCTACATCCGGGTGATCGTGCTGATGTTCTTCAGCGAGCCCAAGGCCGACGGGCCGACGGTGGCGGTGCCCTCGCCGCTGACGATGACCACCATCGCGGTCGGCGTCGCCGTCACCCTGGTGCTGGGCGTCGCGCCGCAGTACTTCCTGGACCTGGCAGGACACGCGAGCACCTTCGTGCGCTGACCCGTCGCGGACGGCCCGTGGGCCCGGCTCCCCCTCCGCGGGGAGCCGGGCCCACGTGCGTCACGGCCTAACCGTGGTGGGAGTGCATCGGGTCGGGCGCGGGGTTGCCCGGGCACTTCAGGGCGGTGTTCCAGTTGTGGAACCGGCCCGCCGGGTTCTCCCGGTACGCCCACATGTGCAGGTCGTAGTGCTTGGGCATGCCCTCCCAGTGGCCGGGCATGGGCCCGTCGAAGGGCAGCCCGAACATGGTCGGCCGGTCGTCGGTGGTCTTCAGGTCCTGGTCCCGGTCGGCGGACATCCACTCGACCGTCTCCAGCTTGCGGCGGCCGTAGCGGTCCTTCTCCGTGCTGTAGAGGAGCGCGGTGGGCCGGGCGGGGTCCGTCGAACCCCAGTTGGACTCCTTGACGTAGTGGTAGCCCATGGCGCCCACCCCGAAGGGGTTGGTCATGCACTCCTTTCCGTGCGGGACGTACCCGTCCTTGATCGCCTCCCGCTCGTCCACGTACTTGGCGGTCACGGCCATGGCCGTCGCCATGTCGCGCATCGCCTTCGCGTCGTGCGGGTCCGGTGCCGGGCCGTCCACGGCGTGGGCCGGGGGCAGGGCCGCCAGGACGAGGGACGCGCCGACGGCGGCACAGGCGGACAGGGCCTTGAGGCCGCGGGCTACGGGCATGGGAGCTCCTGGTGTTCGGGGGTCCCGGAGGGGCTGTCGTTCCACCATCGGGGCGGGGCGCGGACCGTGCACGCGGCGGGCCGCCGAACGGGGGCCCTACGGGGTGGTGGCCGCGGGGGAGGGGGCGACGGCCGGGGCGGCCGGGGCGACCGGGCGGGGGCGGGTGGTCCCCGGAAGGCAGGCCACCTTCGGGTTGAACGGCTCGAACCGGCCGGACGGGTTGTCCTTCCACAGCCACAGGTGCAGCGAGTAGTGCACCTTCTGCCCCTTGTAGCGGGCGGGCAGCGGCCCCTTGAAGGGCTGGCCGAAGAGGGAGGGACGGTCGTCGTCGGTGTCCGTCCGGCCGTCCTTGTCCACGACCATCCATTCGAGGCCCACCAGGTCCCAGTGGCCCTTGCCGTCGCCCTCGTAGAGCAGCGCGGTGGGCTTCGCCGGATCCACGGAGCCGTCGTAGGCGTGGTTGAAGTGCGGGTAACCCAGCGCGCCCGGACCCCCGTTGGGGTTCACGACGCAGTACTGGTCGGGCACGTAACCGGCGGCGACACCGGTGCTGTGCTGGTGGTACTTGGCGGTCGCCCGGTAGGCCAGGGCCAGTTGGGCGGAGGGCGTCAGCCGCGGCTGGGGCGCGCCGGCGGCCGCGGGCGCGGACGGAGCGGCCGCCAGGGTGGCGGCGGCCGCGAGGGCGAGGGGGAGGAGCCTGCCGGTACGAGTGACCATGCAGGCAGCGTCACCGCCCCGCCCGGGGGCCGCCACTCGGACGGCGCGGGTGGCGTAGGCCCCGGATGGCGGCACCGGGCCCGCCACGGCCGCGGCGGGCCCGTTCGGCGGGCCGGCGGGCCGGCGGTGGGATCCGCCGCCCCGCCGCCCCGCCCGTGGACTAGCGGGCGCCCACGATGCGGCCGGTGACCTCGCCGAGGCCGACGCGGGTGCCGTCGGGGCCGGGGGCCCAGGCGGTGAGGGTGACGGTGTCCCCGTCCTCCAGGAAGGTCCGCTTGCCGTCGGCGAGCTCGATCGCGTCGCGGCCGTTCCAGGTGAGCTCCAGCAGCGAGCCGCGCTGGTCGACCTCCGGACCGCTGACGGTGCCGGAGCCGAACACGTCACCGGTGCGCAGGGAGGCGCCGTTGACGGTCATGTGGGCCAGCTGCTGGGCGGCCGTCCAGTACATGGAGGCGAACGGCGGCCGCGCCACCTCCTGCCCGTTGATCGACACGGTGATGTGCAGGTCGAAGCCCCCGGGGCGGTCCGTGGCGGAGTCGTCCAGGTAGGGCAGGAGCGGGAAGTCCCGGGCGGGCGGGGTGACACGGGCCGAGTCCAGGGCCTCCAGCGGGGTCACCCAGGCGGAGACGGAGGTCGCGAAGGACTTGCCGAGGAAGGGGCCCAGCGGCACGTACTCCCAGGCCTGGATGTCGCGCGCCGACCAGTCGTTGAGGAGGAAGAGGCCGAAGACGTGCTCCTCGAAGTCGCCGAGGGCGACCGGCCGGCCCAGCTCCGAGGGGGTGCCGACGACGAAGCCGACCTCGGCCTCGATGTCCAGCTTGACCGACGGGCCGAAGACGGGCGCCGGGTCGGCGGGCGCCTTGCGCTGCCCGGAGGGGCGCACGACGTCCGTGCCGGAGACGACGATCGTGCCCGAACGGCCGTGGTAACCGATGGGCAGGTGCTTCCAGTTGGGCGTGAGCGCGTCCCCGTCCGGCCGGAAGATGCGGCCGACGTTGGTGGCGTGGTGCTCGCTCGCGTAGAAGTCGACGTAGTCGGCGACCTCGTACGGCAGGTGCAGCGCGACCCCGTCCAGCGGCAGCAGGTGCGGCTCGACCGTCTCGCGGTGGCCCGGGTCGGTGACCCAGGCGGTCAGCGCGCGGCGCACGTCGCGCCAGGCGGTGCGGCCGGCGGCCAGCAGCGGGCCCAGCGAGCCCTGGGCCAGGAGCCCGGCGTACGGGGACCCGAGCGCGACGGCCACGGCCCCCGCGTCGAGCACGTACCCGCCGATCCGCACACCGACCCGGCGGCGCTGCGGCTCCTCGGGGGTGGAGAAGACGCCGTAGGGGAGGTTGTGCGGCCCGAACGGGTCGCCCTCGGGGACATCGAGGGGGCTCTGCTGGGGCATGGGGTACTGCCTCGCTTTCGACGCGGTCCGGGGGTGTCCCGGGGGCTGGCTGACACGTTACGTGGCGCATGAGGTCTGTGGGAGGCCGGATTCGGGCGGTATTTATAGGACTTGTCCACGGGGGTCCGTATCCTTGGCGCCGTGACTTCCGCCCTTCCCTATGCCTTGATCGCCACCGACCTGGACGGGACTCTGCTGCGCGCCGGTGACACCGTCTCCGCCCGCTCGTGCGCGGCGCTCGCGACGGCGCGCGCCGCCGGCGCCCGCCACATCGTCGTCACCGGCCGCCCGGTCCCCCAGATCCGGCACGTCCTCGATGACCTTGGGTATACGGGGCTCGCGGTGTGCGGGCAGGGCGCCCAGGTGTACGACGCGGCGCGCGGACAGCTCCTGCACTCCGTCTCCATGGACCGGGGGCTGGCCGAGGTGGCCCTGGGCAAGATCGAGGCGGAGATCGGGGAGGTGTACACGGCGGTCAACCAGGAGGGCCTGGACGCCGAGATGCTGATAGGGCCGGGCTACCGGATGTGGCACCCGCACCTGCCGACGGTCCGGGTACCGAAGCGGGGGGACCTGTGGTCCGCCCCGATCACGAAGGTCCTGCTCCAGCACCCCAGGCTGGACGACGACGAGCTGACCCGGGTGGCGCGGTCGGTGGTGGGCGACCTGGTGAACGTCACGATGGCGGGGGAGCACACGGTGGAACTCCAGCCGCCGGGCATCGACAAGGCGAGCGGCCTGGCCCGCGCGGCGGAGACCCTGGGCGTCCAGGCGGCCTCGACGATCGCCTTCGGCGACATGCCGAACGACGTCCCGATGTTCGTCTGGGCGGGGTACGGGGTGGCCATGGCGAACTCCCACCGCGAACTGGTGGCCGTCGCGGACGAGGTGACCCTGTCGAACGAGGCGGACGGCATCGCGGTGGTGCTGGAGCGGCTGTACGGGTGAGGGGGCGCGCGCCTCACCCCGCCGCCCGGGGCAGCCTCCGCTGCCAGGTCCGGTGGTAGAGGACCTCGTCGGACTCGCGGCAGACCACCTCGTTCGACGTGGTGAAGCCGCCCTCGTCGCAGGTGATCTCCGAGCGGGTCTCGACCCTGACGTCCCAGCCCAGGTCCGGGCGGTGCAGGCGGATGCGCCAGTCGGAGCGGGTGCGGGCGGAGAGGGGGTCCGACTGCTGGATCTCGTAGACCTCGCGCCCCTCCTCCTCGTACTCCAGCCCGTCCGGGTACACCCGCGTGCCCCCGTAGCGGGGGTCGACCTCCAGGCGCCAGGTTCCGCGTGCGACGTCCCGTACGACCACGCGTTCCGGGCGGGGCTCGTCCAGTGTGGCGGGGTAGGAGACGCCCAGGGGGGCCGCCTGCTCCGGGGCTTCGAAGGTGATGCCCTCGGGGGCCGGAGGGGCCGCGCGGACGGGGAGTTCGAGGGTGCTGCCCTCGGGGTCGAGGGTCCAGCCCGCCTCCGAGCCGGCGCGCGGCCAGATCCACGGCCAGTACGCCGAGGAGAGGGAGAGGCGGATGCGGTGGCCGGGCGGGAAGCGGTGGCCGATGCCGTTCAGCTCGAAGGTGACGTCCTCCCAGGCGCCCGCCGCCCATGGCGCCGCCCGGTCGCGGCCCAGCCGGGCGGACAGGTTCAGCGCACCCCGTGTGACCAGCGTCGACGCCCCGTCCGGGGCCACGTCGCACAGCCGGGCCACGACCTGGCCGTACGGGACGTCCATCCGCAGCCGCAGGGTGACCGAGGGCCGGCCCAGGACCTCCACCGGCTCGGCGGCGGCGACGGGGAACTCGAAGCAGGCCGACTTCGCGTCCTCCTCCCGCTGGTCGGGCGGCAGGTCGGCGTCGTTGCCGAAGGGGAAGAAGCGGCCGGCGTCCAGGCCGGTGTGCTGGGGCGAGGCGACGGTCACCGGCGTGCCCTGGAGCCCGTACGAGACGGGCACCACCGACGGCGACGGCCAGGCCTTCTCGCCCACCCACCGGCCCGGCAGCTCCGGGTACGTGGTCGCCGGGCGGTGCGTGTCGCTGATCCAGGCGCGCAGCAGCGGCTCGTCCATGACCCCGGTGTCGATGTCCTTCAGCCAGTGGTCCCACCAGCGCAGGGTCTCCTGGAGGAAGCCGATCGCCGGGCCGGGCGGGAGGCCGCGGTCGGGGTACTGGTGGGACCAGGGGCCGATCAGGCCGCGGACCCGGTTCGAGGGCAGGGCGGAGACCAGGCGCAGCACGGTGTCCCGGTAGGGGTCGTGCCAGCCGCCGACCGCGAGGACGGCCGCGCCGACGGCCCCGTAGTCCTCGCAGACGCTGCCGTGGCGCCAGTAGTCGTCGCGGGTCTGGTGGGCGAGCCAGGTGTGGACGAGCGGTTCGAGGCCCTCCAGCCGGTCGAGCCACCGCTCCCGCCAGCCGTCGCCGGCGTACCGGGGGTCCGGGGGGCGGGCGGCGAAGGCGAGCATGGTGGCCGACCAGGCGTGCATGTCGACGGCCAGGACGGAGCCGCCCATGTAGTGGACGTCGTTGTCGAAGCGGTCGTCGGTGGAGCAGACGGTGACGACGGCCTTGAGGGCGTCGGGGGCGAGGGCGGCGATCTGGAGGCTGTTGAAGCCGCCCCAGGAGATCCCGAACATGCCGACGGACCCCGTGCACCAGGGCTGGGCGGCCAGCCACTCCACCACGGCGACCCCGTCGGCCAGTTCCCGTGCGTCGTACTCGTCGCCGGGGCGGCCGCCGCTGCAGCCGTGGCCGCGCACGTCGACGCGTACGGAGGCGTAGCCGTGTCCGGCGTACCAGGGGTGGCGCTGCCAGTCGCGGGGGGAGGTCCAGTCGGTGAGCCGGTACGGGAGGTACTCCAGCAGGGCCGGGACGGGCCGGTCGGTCGCGGGGCGCCAGACGCGGGCGTACAGCTCCACCCCGTCGGGCATCGGGATCCGGACATCCTCGTGGCTGGTCGCGTAGGGGAACTCGGTGCGGATGATCATGGGGGTTCGCTCACGCTCCCTCGGTGGACGCCCTCATCGGGCGGCCGCGGTGGTCACGGTCATCGTGCGGCGGAGCCAGGGCGCCGCCGCGATCACGGCCAGGCCCGCCGCGACGGCGACGGCGCCGTTCACGCCGAAGTAGGCGGGGGTGGAGACGTGGCCGTACAGCTTGACCACCTGGGCCTGGATGCCGTTGGCGAGGGCCAGCGAGAGGAACCAGAGGGCCATCGTCTGGCCGGCGTAGGCCGAGGGGGCGAGCCGGGTGGTGGCCGACATGCCGGAGGTCTCCAGCAGGACGTCGCCCAGTCCGAGCAGCAGGTAGGAGCCGACGATCCACCAGGCGGCCATCCGGAAGCCCTGGTCGGTGCCGTGTCCGGAGGTCGGCAGGACCATCAGGAGGAAGGACAGGCCGCCGAGGACCACCCCGATGGCGATCTTGTTGGAGGCCTGCGGCTGGCGGCGCCCCATCCGTACCCACAGCGCCGCGACGACGGGGGCGAGGGCCACCTCGAAGGCGCCGAGCGCCGAGGCGTACCAGCCGGCGGGGAAGTGGAAGCCGAGGATCTCGGTCCGGGCGTTGGTGGAGGCCAGCAGCATCATCGTGGAGTAGGCCTGGAAGAGGATGAAGTTGAAGGCGACCGAGGCCAGGAAGAGCACCACGTACGGGCGCAGCCGCCCGCGTTCGGCGGCCGTGACGCGCGGGCTGCGGAACATGAGGGTGAAGTAGGCCACCGGGGCGATCACCGAGACGAGGGTGAGCAGGTCCACGGTGCGGGCCATCGTCAACCAGCCGATGGCCGCCAGAAGGGTGGCGAGCGCGGCGAGGAGGAGACCGCCGGCGGCGATCCGCCGCAGCGCCGTCCGGCGGGCGCCGGGGGCGAGGGCGTAGGGGGCGGCGGCGTCGCGGCCGGGGAGCCGGCCGCGGCCGAGGACGTACTGGGCGAGGCCGGCGGTCATGCCGACGGCCGCGGCGGAGAAGCCCCAGTGCCAGCCCTGGTGCTCGCCGAGCCAGCCGGCGACCAGCGGTCCGGCGAAGGCGCCGATGTTGATGGCCGTGTAGTAGAGGGCGAACCCGGCGTCACGCCGCTCGTCGTCCGTCCGGTAGAGCCGGCCGACCATGCTGGCGACGTTGGGCTTGAGCAGTCCGGTGCCGGCGCTGATCAGGCCGAGGCCGGTCCAGGTCATGGCGGCGGTGGGCACGGCCATGGCGTAGTGGCCGCAGGCGATCAGGACGCCGCCCCACAGGACGGCGCGGTAGGAGCCGAGGATCCGGTCCGCGAGCCAGCCGCCGGCCACGGAGACGAGGTAGACCATGGTCCCGTAGGCGGCCGTGACGGAGGCGGCGGTGGCGGGGTCCATGCCGAGGCCGCCGTGGGCGGCCGTGTCCGCGAAGTAGAGGACGAGGATGGCCTGCATGCCGAGGAAGGAGAACCGTTCCCAGACCTCCAGGCCGGAGAGCGTGGCCAGGCCCCTGGGGTGGCCGAGGAAGCCGTGGTCGCCGCCGGGCGCGACGGGCGGGGGCGGGGCGGCCTCCGGTTCCTTCGGCTGGTCTATGTCGGTCGTCATTCTGGACAAAACAGATTCTCCGGTTGTTTCGGTTCTCCCTGAACATACCGGTGTGGATCGGGCGGTGCGCGCGGCCCCGCGCGAGGCCCGCCGGACGGCTGCCGGGCAGGTGCTCTGCGTGATCGAAAACAGACCCGATACGCTGGCTTGAGTGATGGCAGCGACACATTGACAATCCATGTGATCGTCATCGGATCGTCAGCAGACAGGAGTACCCCTCGTGACCGTCGTCGGGCCGTTCGGACTGAGCGTGCGGGACCAGGCTCTTGAGGCCGATGTCCAGGCCGGACTGGCCGCTGTCGAAGCGGGTCTGCTGGAGGCCACCAAGAGCGAAGTCCCCTTCATCACCGAGGCCGCGCAGCACCTGGTGCGCGCCGGCGGCAAGCGGTTCCGGCCGCTGCTGGTGATGCTGGCGGCGCAGTTCGGTGACCCCTACGCGCCCGGGATCGTGCCCTCCGCGGTGGTCGTGGAGCTCACCCACCTGGCCACCCTCTACCACGACGACGTCATGGACGAGGCGGACGTGCGCCGCGGGGTGGAGAGCGCGAACGCCCGCTGGGGCAACTCGGTGGCGGTCCTGACGGGTGACTTCCTGTTCGCCCGTGCGTCGCACATCCTCGCGGACCTCGGGCCGGAAGCGGTGCGCATCCAGGCGGAGGCCTTCGAGCGGCTGGTCACCGGCCAGATCCTGGAGACGGCCGGCCCGCGCGACGGCCGCGACCCGGTCGCCCACTACCTCGACGTCATCGCGGGCAAGACCGGCTCGCTGATCGCGGTCTCCGGCCGCTTCGGCGCGCTGATGTCCGGGGCCGACGAGTCGGTGGTGGACATCCTGACCCAGTACGGCGAGCGCCTCGGCACCGCCTTCCAGCTGGCCGACGACGTCCTCGACATCGCCTCCGACTCGCACGAGTCGGGCAAGACCCCGGGCACCGACCTGCGCGAGGGCATCCCGACGCTGCCCGTGCTGCGGCTGCGGGAGACGGCCGAGCGGGACGGGCGCGAGGAGGACCTGGAGCTCGTGCGCCTGCTGGACGGGGACCTCACGGACGACGCCCGGCACGCCGAGGTGCTCGCGCGGCTGCGGGTGCACCCCGCGCTGGAGCAGGCCCGCCGCGACACCATCCAGTACGCGCAGGACGCGCGCGCCATGCTCGCCCCGCTGCCGGACTGCTTCGCGAAGTCGGCCCTGGAGGAGCTGTGCGACGCGGTGGTCCACCGCGCGGGCTGAGCCCCGGCGCCGGCACGCGTACGGCACGGGCCCCCGGCCCCGCGACCCCTACGGGTCGGGGGGAGGGGGCCCTTCCCGTGTCATCCCACGGTCGTACGCGGAGTTGATCCCGGGGACTGACGCCCTCCGCCCGCCGTTTTGGTCAGATGGATCCATCGAAACCCCACCGGATCGGGTGAGTGCGGCGGCAACGGCCGTCGCCCTGGACAAGAGGGCAGGGCTCTGAGATGGCAGCGAACACGAAGACCTCGCGCAAGGCCGCGCGGTACGCCGTACCGGTCGCGGTGGCGGGGGTCGCCGCGGCGACCGCGGCGATGGTCCCGGCCTTCGCCACCGCCGGCGGCCCGGACCTGCCCAAGGTGACGGCGCAGCAGCTGATCGAGAAGGTCGCGGCCTCCGACGTGCAGCAGCTCTCCGGCAGCGCGAAGATCAGCACCGACCTGGGCCTGCCCACCCTGGCCACCGGCCTGCTGGGCGGCGCCGGGGTGACGGGCGGCTCCGCCAACCCCGAGGACAAGATCGCCCAGCTGGCGAACGGCACGCACACCCTGCGCGTCGCGGCCGACGGCCCGGACCGCCAGAAGCTGACCTTCCTCGACGGCAAGGACGAGTACACCCTCGTCCACAACGGCCAGGACGTGTGGGGCTACGACAGCAAGTCCAACGAGGCCTTCCACGACAAGACCGACCGCGCCGGCCAGGACCACAAGACCGGCGACCGGCTCGCGGCCTCCCCGCAGCAGCTCGCGCAGGACCTCATCAAGCAGGCCGGTCCGACCACCGACATCGGCGTGGGCGAGACCGCGCAGATCGCCGGGCGCGACGCCTACCAGCTGGTGCTCAAGCCCAAGCAGAGCGGTTCCACCGTCGGGTCCGTCCAGATCGCGGTCGACGCCGAGAACGGCGTGCCGCTGCGGGTCCAGCTGCTGTCGAGCAAGGGCGGCAAGCCGATCGTCGAAGCGGGCTTCACCCAGGTCGACTTCGGCAAGCCGGCCGCCGACTCCTTCTCCTTCACCCCGCCCAAGGGCGCCAAGCTCACCGAGGGCTCGCACCCGGGCCTGGCGGGCAAGGGCGGCAAGGACGCCAAGGGCGGCAAGGACGACGAGCGCTTCAAGGCGCTGGAGTCCCTGCCCGGCTTCGGGCAGCTGGCCGGCGGGGAGCACGGCAAGGGCGACGTGAAGGTGCTCGGCGAGGGCTGGTCGACGGTCGCGCGGATCGACTCCGGCGCCGGAAAGAGCCTCAAGGACGTCGAGAACGACAAGAACGCCCCCAAGGAGGCCAAGCAGTTCCTGAACTCCCTCGGGGACAAGGTCCACGGGAAGTTCGGCGAGGGCCGCATCCTGTCGACCCGCCTGGTCAACGCGCTGATCACGGACGACGGCAAGGTGTACGTCGGCGCGGTCACCAAGGAGCAGCT